>JALZWJ010000414.1 GCA_023300065.1 Akkermansiaceae bacterium | reverse complement strand
TGGTGGGCAGGGAAGGATTCGAACCTTCGTACACTTACGTGAGCAGATTTACAGTCTGCCGCCTTTAACCACTCGGCCACCTACCCATGTAGTTTTTCGTGGGTCGCCTTACCTTGCGGTAAGTTGACGGCGGGGAAATATGAGCAGAGGAGGATTTGCGCAAGAAGAAAGTGATTTTTTCCCATCAAAACTTCAGATGTTCGCATCGAATGATTCAATGTTTCCCCATTCGACGAGGGTGCTAGCATCGCTGAGATGAAACACCTACTCATTATTTCCCTCCTCTTGTCCAACCTCGCCTTTGCCGGCTGGTTCTCATTTAAGAAAAACGGCCCCGACTACGAAACCCTGCAAACCGGAGACATCGTCTTCCAAGACACCGGCGGCCCGCAAGGCGCTGCCGTGGAAGCAGCCACTGGCTCAAATTTCACGCATTGCGGCATCGTCTTTGAAGAGGAAGGCACCCTCTATGTCTTAGAAGCAGTCCAACCCGTGCAGACCGTCACCTTAAAATCGTTCCGAAAGCGCTCAAAGGTTTTTCACGCTCGCCGCCTAAAAGATCCCGCCCCACTCACCCCCGCCGCTCTAAAAAAAGGCCTCGCTTGGGGACAGAAACAAATCGGGAAAGACTACGACCTCCTCTTTAAATGGGACAATCAAACCATCTACTGCTCCGAACTCGTCTGGAAACTCTATGAAGAAGCCACTGGCCAAAAGCTCTGCAAGCCAAAGACCTTCAGATCCTACTTCCTCGAAAAGCCCGCCGTCAGATCAGTGATCGAACAACGCTATGGACGCGTTGATAATCTCCCCGAAAAAGAGTTAGTCGTAGCACCCTCAGATCTTGCGACCTCCCCTCTTCTCATCGAAGTCCCAACTCGCTAGGTCGACTCCCCAAGAAAAGCGTGATCACAGCGGGCGCAGGGGGACTTTGTGAAATATTTCACAAAGTCGCTTTACGGCACGGGGGTGGGCTTGCATAGTGCCGCCGCAACAAGCCTTTGGTGGGCTTGTCACCCCAGTTTTATAACCGCGCGATACACGATGAGTGAAGATGCCCCGGCAACCACCGCAACGGCTGAGAAGAAGCTTCCCAAAGACTTGGCCGCCGAGAATGGCATGGTCAACGTGCAGATTGATGGCCACTGGATCCAGGTTCCTCGCGGGACCCGCATGATCGAGGCCGCCAAGATCGCAGAGAAGGAAATCCCTCACTACTGTTACCACCCCAAGCTTTCCTCACCCGGTAATTGCCGGATGTGTCTTGTCCAGATGGGCATGCCTCCACGTCCCGCTCCCGGTGCCTCGCCAGAATATGGTGATGACGGATTCCAAGAAATCGGCTGGATGCCCCGCCCCGTGATCGCCTGCGCGAACACCGTGGCAGAGAACATGGGAATCCGCACCACTGGTGAATTGGTCGAAGACACCCGCAAAGGGGTCATGGAATTCCTCCTCATCAACCATCCGCTCGATTGCCCTATTTGCGATCAAGCAGGCGAATGTAAGCTTCAAGAATTCTCGGTAGAGCACGGCCACGGCCAGTCCCGCTTCCAAGAAACCAAGATCAAGAAGCCAAAGAACGTCAACATTGGTAAAAACATCCGCCTAGATGATGAACGCTGCATTATGTGTAGCCGCTGCATCCGCTTCATGGATGAAGTCGCAGAAGAGCCCGTCCTCGGATTCTCACAACGCGGCACCCACACCTCAGTCACTGTCCACCCCGGACACCGACTTGACAATAACTACTCTCTTAACACCGCGGACATCTGCCCCGTCGGAGCTCTCACGTCGAATGACTTTCGCTTCCAGATGCGCGTTTGGTTCCTCAAGGAAACCAAGAGCATCGACATCAACTGCGGAACTGGAGCAAACACCGTGATCTGGACTCGTGGAAACGAGATCTTCCGCGTCACTCCGCGTCAGAACGATGACGTCAACTCCTCCTGGATGCCCGATAGCCACCGCTTGGCCTTCCACGCCCTTCAAACTGAGGACCGCCTCACGCGCCCTCTTATTAAACAGGGTGATCAGCACACCGAGACCACTTGGCTCGATGCCACTTCAAAAGCGGCAGAAGGCTTAGGCATGTCCCAGCCAAATGAAGTCGCCATCATCGCTTCTGCGCGCATGAGTAATGAGGAACTCTACCTCACACGTAAAATTGCTCAGGCCATCGGAACCGACCTTATCTCCACCGTGCCTCGCACGGCAGCCTCTGACGGTAAGCTCATCTCAGAGGATCGTAATCCGAACACCACCGGAGCCAGCCTTATCTTTGGCAACGATGACCCATCGGATCAACTCGATGCCATCCGCGAAGGAGTCATCGCTGGCCGGATCAAATCCCTCATTGTCCTGCAAGAGGACCTTTTAACAGACGCGGGCTTTCAAACCGAGGACCTCGACAAGCTCGATCACCTCGTCGTCACCCACACTCACGCCAACTCGACTGCCGCGAAAGCAACCGCCGTCCTACCCGGCACCGGCTTTGCCGAAAAGCGCGCCACTTACGTGAACGTCACCGGCCGTCTCCAACGCGCTAGTCAGGCCGTCATCCCACCGGGCGAAGCTCGCGATGACTGGGAAGTCCTTTCCGCCCTCCTCGCCAAGTTGAACCCCGACTACCAGGCACCAGATTCCGTGAACGGCGTCCTCAAGGCCCTCGCCTCTGAGGTCCCCGCCTTCGCTGGCCAGACCTTCGGATCGATCGGTGACCTCGGCGTTGCCATCACCGAGACCGGCGTCACCATCCCGCTTCTTGAGCAGGAAAAAGCCCGCATCGAATCCGGTATCATCGTAGGATAACCCATTTTTAGCACTCCGACACATGGACACTACTTTACTCATCGCAGCAGCCATAAAGATCGCTGTTTTCATCGGGATTACGATGACTTTTGTGAGCATCTGCGTTATCT
>JALZWJ010000413.1 GCA_023300065.1 Akkermansiaceae bacterium | reverse complement strand
GTGTTTGGCAACCTCCCAGCCGTGGTAGGCTTCGGTCCCTTTGTTCTGGGCTTGGTTGACCATGTTCCATGAGAAATGAGCCGGAAAGCGAGTGGCATCGGTCGATGCGGTGGTGTCATTGAGCACGTTCATTTCGTAAGTGAAGATGGAGGCCACCGAGGCGAATTGTCCACAAGCCCCCCACTTTTGTTTATAGATTGCAGGGAACTGCGGGCGGGCGGAGTTATCGATGCGGGCCGGGAGCCGTGCGGGATCGACCTTTGCTTCCCCGACATCAGGTCCGGTGGCATCACGCCAAGTGTCGTAGTTCGTCCCCATCGAGGGTGGGCGAGAAAAGTTCCCCGGATAGACCGCGTGTGCATGGTCTCCATTATCAGCGATGGCGGGCCCGACTAAGCAAGAAAGGGCGAAGCATCGAAGAATGAGGGAGCATTTCGTCGAGGTGATCATAAGCACCGATCATAACGTTGAATGATGGAGGAATCTATCGTGAAAGGGTGATTTCCGGACTAAAGGGAGGTGGTGACTTTGAAGAAGAGTTTGGGAGCTTCTGGATCGAGTGGGATGGTGATGTTGGGGTCTGTGAGGTCAGTTTCTGCGAGGGTCCACGTTTGGAGATCTGGTGAGGTGAGGAGGTCGTAGGTGGTGGTGTCGTCGCCGCTGCTGAGGGTGTCCCAGGTGAGGTGAATTTGACCGCTTTGGATTTGGAGGGCGAGGTTTTCGACCCCGTATTGGAGGGGAGTGAGGTAGACGGAGCCGGAGGAGCTGCCATTGTCATCATCCTGTACGGCGGTGGTGATGAGGGTGTCTTCTAGGAGGATGATGGATCCGCCGAAGAAGTCTGAGGCGGCGGCATCTGGCGCGGTGAGGGTGCGCAGATGGTCGCCGGTGGTGGCGTGAAAGAGGAGGGCGGAGCCGGTCTCGTTCGCGGTGGAGTCAGAGAATTCCGCACCGATTGCGATGAGGGATTGTGAGTGTGAGACGGAGGAGCCGAAGCGGTCCTCGGAGGTTGGGGTGGGGCTTTGTAAGGTGAAGATGAGTTCACCTTCTACGATGTCGAAGAGGGAGACGCTGCCGGTGTTCGTCCCAGCGAGGTCAGAGAGGGGAGCGCCAATGAGGGCGCGGCCGGCGTGGAGGGAGACGGAGGTGCCGAAGATGTCTCCGGCGGCGTTGCCTTGGAATTTTTGGAGGATGGTGCCGGTGGCGGCATCGTAAATGTAGGCGGCGCCAGAGTCTGCTCCTGCTTGGTCCTCAAAGGGGGCGCCGACGATGAGGTGGGTGGAGTCTAGGGCGACGGCGGCGCCGAATTGGTCGAATTCTTCCCCGTCATTGGCGAGGATTTTGGCGAATTCGGTGCCGGTTTGGTCGTAAAGATAGGTGGCCCCGGAGGCATCGCCCAGGGGGTCTGCAAGCCATGCGGTGATGGCGAGGCGTGAGCCGGAAAGGGCCACGGCTTTTCCAAATTGATCTCCTGTGACACCATCTGAGGCGGTGATTTTTTGAAGGAGAATTCCGTCTGGAAGTGAGTAGAGGTAGGCGGAGCCTGAGTTGGTGCCGAGGTCATCGTCAAAGCGGGCTCCTACTAAAAGGAGGTCACCGGAGATGGCGAGGGCGGCCCCGAATTCATCGCCAGCAGCTCCATCGGTGGGAGTGATTTTGGCGAGGAAGGTCTGGGTTGCGGAATCAAACACATAAACTCCTCCCGATGCCGATCCGTGGTCATCATCACGTGGGGCACCAACGACCGTGAACTGGGCGTTGGCGGCCACGGCGGACCCGAAGCGATCAAGGGCTGCCCCATCGGGGGCGGTGATCTTTTCTGGGGTCGCTGCCGAGCTAGTCGAGATGACGAGGGTTGTGACCAGGGACTGGATCAGGAGGAGCGTTTTCATGTTTGGGGTGAAGTTATAATGTTAATGATTAGATACTAATTGTTATTATATCCATCTGGTCCGGTGAATCCGGCGGTAGGATCAGCGCTGCCTTCGAGGTAGTTTCCGGAGTGGAAGCCAGTGGTCTGCAAAGCGGGGGTGATTTGGATCTGGATGTCATCGAAGCTGTGATCACTGGGATCTCCTGCTTCGCTAAGATCATCGATCCGGCTGTAGTCCTCGATGGCGAGGAGGGTGCTCTGTGTATTACTGAAGATGAAATACTGGTCATGGGCCCCAGGGTTCGCATTGTTCAGGCTGAAGAGCGGCTGGCGCTTGGTGCGGTCTCCCTCGCCCTTTGGAGTATATCTCCAAGGGTTGTTGAGGAAGTTATCCACCACGTTGTTTGGGATGATGAGGAGGCCGATGGTCTTTCCCGCGAGGCCGAGGGCCAGTGGATTGATGGTGACTTCTCCATTCACATCGACCGAGCGGTCATCGAGGATGGTCGTGCTCAGGCCGACTGCTAATTCGCGGAAGGCTGGGGTGGATGGATTGATCCATGAGACGCGGTCGTAGTCATAGGCGGCGAGGGCGAACTTCATGGAGCTGCGGTCATCGTGAAGACGCAGGGTGAGCTCGGTCATGCCGGCTGGGATTTCGAAGAGTTCATCGATCGATTCTTGGCTGGCGTCATTGATGCCGAATTCCTCGAGCAATGCGTTCACGCCACGGCTGCCACGGTCGGACTGGAGTCCGGGGGTGTTGGCAATGAGGCCATCGTTCTGACTAGCTCCGAGTGAGCTAGGGATGATGTCGACCATGAAGATGACGTCATTGTAATCATTATCCCGACCCTCGAAGAGTTGGTCCTCGAAGGCGACGATGAGAGGGCGGTCTTCCTGGTCCAAGAGGATGTTGGAGGCGACGAAGTCCTGACCGGCTGGGTTGAGGTAGGCGTCTTGGTAGATGCGCTGGTCACCTCCTTTTCCGCCATTCATGACGAGGCCGAAGCGCAGCTCAGTGCCGGCAGGGATAATGCCGAGGCTGGCTGATGATCCCGGGATGATGGGGGTGGTGGGACCGGTGGCGAATGACTCCCAGATCGTCTTCCAAGTGCTGCCGGGGTCGGCGGCATTATAGAAGGCGACTGAGTTATAGTAGGTCGCTCCATCATAGATGACGGTGACGATGACTTCGCTATCTTCTGCGATGTAGAAGTCTTCTTCTTGAAAGCCGCGCTTCTCTTCTTCGAGGACGTGGCCGGGAGCATCGCAATGCAGAACGTCCTTCACCATGTGCCAGACGTCGCGGGCGGCGTCGTAGCTTTGGGGGAAGACGCCGAAGGTGGCGAGGATATCCAGATCACGGATCTCGAACTCTACGACCTCGATGGGGCAGAGGCAGTCTGGATCGACATTTGGGTCTTCTGGATCGACGGGTGCGGGAGCGCTCACGGTAGTGGGCCCGGCGGTGCCGAAGTTATTGAGCGGATCGCTATCGAGGATATCCGCGGAGATGGATGCGGTGTTTTGATGGAGTCCTTCCGCATTGACGGTGGCTTGGAAGGCGAGGGTCGCAGTGTTTTCTCCGTCTTGGGCGGAGAGCTCGCTGAGGAACCAGATGAGGCCGTAGGAGTCAGGGCGGGCGTCGGAGTTTTTACTTCCTCCGCGGATGCTGTCGGCGACGTAGGTGTATCCTTCAGGGAGGATGTCCTTGATCTCGATCTCAGTCGCGGCGTCTGGGCCGAGGTTGGTAGCGGTTAGCTCGAAGGTGACGGTGGAGCCAACGGTGACCTCCTGCGCGGAGATCGTCTTGGTTAGCTGCAAGTCAGCCTCAGGGTAGCGCTCGACATTGAAAATAGCGGATGGGCTAGGGGGGCATTTTCCTGTCGCCGAGGTGGCCATCACATAATATTGGCCTGGGTTAGGAGGGGAGAAACTCGGTCCAGTGATGCCGGTGGAGACTCCGTCTTCAGTGAACCATTCGTAGTCCGTGAAGATGCCGCCGGATGGATCCACCGCAGTCAAGGTGACGCCAGGGAAGAGCGTGACTTCTTGATCCCCCAGTTGGATGAGGGGCTTGAAGTCGGGGTAGCCCGAGTAGTAAGCACCTGCTCCGATGGGGTTCTTTAGAATGACGAGGCTAACCGCGATGGCGCCGGTGCTCTGGATGGTCGGGTTGCCGGTGAGGGCCTTTTGACTGTAGAGAACCCAGTCTGGAGTTCCGGCGATTTCAAGCGGGCCGGAGGCGGGGGTGGAGCCATCGATCGCGACGCTATCGCCGGAGCGGGCCACGATGTTTACGGTCGCTTCTCCGATGAGGTCGATGTGAGCGATGTTGTCCACGCTCGTCGCGATGTCTTCATTGAGAGGGGGCACGAAGTTTAAACCGGGAGTGGCAGGAGAGTTGGCCCCGGCCATGGTCTGCCACGCCAAAACGGGGCGGCTGGTGCGAACGTGGAGGGTATTGTTCACGGTGTATTCTCCGTTGAGAAAGAGGTAGTCGCCCTCGCTCATGGAGGAGTTGGTGTGAGGGGCGAGTGAGCCATTGAGGAAGACCTCAGTATCATCTTCAACAGCGACGAGAATGGGGGTCTCAAGGTCCGATCCGATTGAGGCGGAACCCTTAACGAAGACGTATTCATATCCGGCACGGGTCACGGGGGCGATTTGATCAAAGCCCATATCACGTGAGCCAACATTGTTCCGATCAGGGCAACCGAGTACGGTGCCGGAGTTCATCACGATGGGCTTGTTAGATCGAACGCGCGTTCCGTTGACATCGTTGAAGGGAGCGGTGCCGCCTTGTGAGGCGTATTGGTCTGCTTTAATTCCCACGACGTATGATTGGCCCCGATTCAGGGTGACCGTGATTTTCTCACTGGTGAGAATGTCGCCGCTGGCGGTCGTGTTGGTGAAAACGACACCCGGTTTGATTTGGTCGATTTCTACCACGGTGCCATCCTCGGTGGCCATCGCGGAGAAGAAGAGCGAGCGGTAGTCATGGACCACATCGTTATTCCTCATGGTGGCAACGCGGAACTCTTGTCCCAGGGCCGCGCACCCTTTCGCAGTGAGGGAGGCTCCTTGGAAACCAGATTGGTGGCGGATGTTCGCATAGACCGGAGCGGAGGCCTCGACCACGAGACCGTCCGAGCTGACCTGGTTGAGTTTGGAGGTTCCCACCACATTACCGGAGGCAACGGGATTGGTGGATTGGTAAGCACCTCCGCTGAGTCGACCGAGGAGATGGACCAGCGGGGAGGAGTGAGAAATCTCGGCGTTGATCACTTCATTACCAGCTCCGTCCGTGACCTTCACCGAGACGGGATCTGCGGAGGGGGTCGAGAGGACGAGGTAGTGGCGGTCGAAGTTGCTGGTGCTCCCTCCGCCCTCAGCCAGGCCATAATAAATGGGCGGGATGTGGTGGTGGGAGTCCAGCTGGGCGTGCACCCACCCCGTGAATAGCAGGGTGAGTGATATCAGTAGTGTCTTTCTGTGATTTTTCACAGAGGGGTATTTGCAGACTCGGTGCCAACGAGAGGGGCGGAGAATGTGAAGGGGCTCTGAAGGTTGATAGGGAAGGGGTTTAAGATGGTGGTTAAGATTCTTTGAGTTTTGAAGGGGCGTGGGGATGGCTGAATAAATTACCGTCATCCCTGTTCCGGGGCCGTAAAAGATACCGTTGTAATGAGGGCTGCCTCATCTGCTTCGCCTTGACCCAAGTGCTTCCTCCGCATACCTCCTTGGGACATGGCCAAGCGTTGTAAGATTCCCATCAAGTCCAAGCAGGAGATTGAAAAAATGCGGGAGGCCGGCAAGGTCGCGAGCGATGTGCTGCAGCGCACTGCGGCCTTTATCGAAGCGGGAAAGACGACGCGTGAGGTGGACGAATACGCCCTCACGCTCATGAATGAGCATAATGTGAAGAGCGCCTTTCACCGCTATCGTGATTTCCCCGGTTACACTTGTATTTCCATGAATGAGGAAGTGGTTCACGGCATCGGCGGTGACCGCGTGATCGTGGATGGGGATCTCGTCAAACTGGATGTCGGCATCAAGCGCCAGGGATGGATCGGCGACAATGCGCTCACAGTTCCCGTGGGGAAAATCGATGGCGAGCAAAAGCGCCTCATGGCGGTGACGGAAGAATCACTTTTCACGGCAATTTCACATGCCCGGGCCGGCGAGCCGCTTCATAAACTCTGCGCCTCTGTCGAGGAATACGTGACTCGCTTTGGCTTCACCGTGGTGAAGGATTTGGTCGGCCACGGAGTGGGACGCCAACTCCACGAAGAGCCCCAGGTCCCGAACTATGATCCGGGTGGGAAATCGCCCATTCTCAAAGCGGGCATGATCCTAGCGATCGAGCCCATGATCAACGCCGGAGTAGGAACAGTGGACTGGTTTGATGACGGCTGGACCGTCGCAACCTCCGACCGCCGCCCCTCCAGCCACTTCGAGCACACCGTCTTAATCACGGATGGTGATCCTGAGATCCTGACCTGGCGTCCTAGGACCGCCCTGCCAGAACAGCTCGGCATCCCGCCGATGCCTTAGAGGTTTTTCTCTCTAGCTCTTTTTCTGTCCGTATCGGGCGAAGAGGTCTGCGAGCCACTCGCGGTTGAGGGGTTTTGAGATGAGGGTGACCGTTCCTTTTGGGAGGAGGCGGTTCACGATTTTAACTTCTTCTCCGTCGAGTGAGTCGACCAAGGCCACGACGGGGAGAGTGTAGTGGGACTCGGATTTCAGGAGCTTGTCGTAGAGTTCATCTCCATCCATGTCGGGGAGTTTGAGGTCTAGGACGACGAGGCTGAAATCGTAGCCGGAAGCCATGGTGAGGGCTTGAGATGCGCTGGAGGCGGCGATGTGATGGTAGTTCCCCTCGCGGAGAATGTCGGTCATTTCAGTGAGGAGGGCATTGTCGTCATTGATCACAAGAATAGGTGTCATGGCTGAGAGATTGGATGGGAGAGGAGAGTTGTCTCTTATAAAAAAGGAGAAGATTTATCCGCGCGCTTGCGAGCAAAGGAGTCGTGGCGCCCTCGCCGCTTCTCAACCTCTGTCTCAAAAACCCTACCATCCGGTCACGCGAACCGAAGCGGCGAGGCGCCACAGCTCCTTGCTCAGACAGCGAACTCGCAAAGGGATCGCTCGATTCATGAGGGAGAATCTGCGGCCTGTTTGGAGTGAGTTAAACATGGCCAAAAACCGCGTGCTAGCGCTTTCGCGATGAGTTCGCTACGCTTTCAGGCATGGGCATTGTTGGCGTGATTTTTCTTCTTGGCTTGGGGTATCTTTGTTCCTCGGATCGTAAGGAAATTTCGTGGCGGACCGTGGGTGGGGCTTTTGTGCTTCAGCTGGCGCTTGCCGTGTTTGTCTTAGCGACGCCTTGGGGTGCGACGGCGCTGGGGTGGTTGACTTTGAGGGTGGGGGATTTGGTCGGGGCTGGGCAGACTGGGATCGGTTTTTTATTCGGTGAACTTTCAAATCCAAAGAGGAGTTTGGGAGGGGTTTTTGCCTTCTACGTGCTGCCAGTGATTATCTTTTTCTCCTCGCTGATTGCGGTGCTGTATCACC
>JALZWJ010000412.1 GCA_023300065.1 Akkermansiaceae bacterium | reverse complement strand
GTGACGCCGGTGACTTTACACCCGTGATGGGTGGCGGCGTGGACGCCGAAGCCTCCCCAACCACAGCCGATTTCTAAGACGTGGTCCGTCGGCTTGAGCTTGAGCTTTTGGCAAAGGGCCTCGTATTTCGCGCTCTGGGCGTTTTTGAATTCTTGGTCGTCTTCCTCAAACTTGGCGCAGGAGTAGGTCATGGTGGGGTCCAGCCAGAGCGAGTAGAACTCGTTACCGAGGTCGTAGTGCTCTGAGATATTTCGGCGGCTCGTCTCGACCGTGTTGGCACGTTTGAGGTGGCGGAACCAGTTGACGACTTTGAGGAGGCCGACGCCGGGGAGCTTATCGGATGAGGTGTCTTCACCCTGTAGGGCCTGCATGTTGAGGATAAACCAGTTGATGACGGCTCGGATATCGGCCGTGTCCCAGAGGCCATCGGTGTAAGCCTCGCCCATCCCAATGTTCCCATAATAAGCGCAGCGTTTGAAAAATTCCTGATCGTCATTGATGGTAACGGAGGCGGTGACGTCAGTCCCAGCTTCGCCAAATTCTCGGACGGTGCCATCGGCATAAGTCATGCGGAGGCAGCCGACGGGCATCTTGTTCAGGAGGCCGACGACCATGCGCTCGGGGAGGCCGTTTTTGATTGGGGCAGGAGTATTAGTCATCGTTTTGAGTGAGTGAGGAGTGGGGGCGGAGGACATCGGTCTGAGCGTCACGGTTGGCGCTTTTTGTAAAGTGGGGGACTTTTCGAGTCCAGAGTTTAAGAGCTTGCCAGTGGATCATAAGAATCACCTTGAGCGAGAGAAGCGGATATTTGATGCCAAACCAAAGAAGGCGGCGAGCGGTGAGGGGCTTTGATGCTCCGTTGACCGCTGAAACTAGGGTGATGCCATCCGCATCGAGGTTGTCGATCTTGACGGCTAAGGTTTCTCCGGGGTGGCCAAGTTTGAAGTTGAATGAATCTCGGACATCGGAGAAGGGGGAGACGTAGAATTCTTTCGTGACGGTGCGCTGCCAGCCATTGCTTTGTGCTCCGTCGACGAGGTAAAGTTTCATCTCGTGGTAGGTGTTCCGGACTTCCGCGATTGCGAAGAGGGGGTCGCCATCCTGCGAGGTCAGGTAGTAAAATGAGACGGGCTTGAAGGCATAGCCGAGGACACGCGGGAGGGTGACGAGGCGGACGCGGGCATCGGCGGGGCAGGCGATCTTTTGTTGCTCCATCCAGGCGAAGAGGTTGGCGCGGATCCCGCCGGGGTGGCCGAGGTCGATGTGGTCGCGGTCATTGAGCGCGAAGAGATTGAAGCGGTTCAGCCCGAGGAAGGGGACCTGCGGGAGGTCATCGAGATCTACGCTGAGCATGAAGATGCGGTAGTCGAAGCGCTTTTGTTTCGGCTTGAGTCGCCGGTGCATGACCTCGCATTCGTAGAGGCAGGGAGTCATGACCAAGGGGCCCTTCCTAGGATTTTTTCGCAGAGGCGGTAGGCTGACCAAAGGCCGTCCTCGTGGAAGCCGTAGCGTTGCCACGCTCCGCAGAAGTAGCGGCCAGTCTGAGCAGCGTGGAGCTCTGGAATGCGAGCTTGGGCGGCAATACTGGCGAGATCGAAGAGGGGGTGCTCGTAGTCGAGTTCCTTGATGAGATGTTTCTTAGAAACGGGAGTGGAGGGGTTGATGGAGACGAAGAAGTTCTTATTAGCAGTCGCGCCTTGGAGGCTATTCATCCAGTAGATGGTGGAATGCTTGCCGCCATCGATGCGGTAGTTCCAGGAGGCCCAGCAACGTTTCGTTTTGGGCATGAATTGCTCGTCGCTATGGAGGACCGCTTTGTTCTTTTGGTAGGGGAAGGCGGAGAGGATTTCGCTTTCCAGTGGGGTGGGATCGGAGAGAAGAGCGAGGGCTTGATCACCGTGGGCGGCGGAGATGATGCGGTCGAATTTCTGGCGCGCGCCGGAGGTTAAGGTGATTTCATTTTCAGCGCTGATCGCGACGACGGGGTCGCCCTTTTTAATGCGGTCGGCATAGGGAGCGGTGATCTTTTTGACATACTCCTTCGAGCCACCAACCACGGTGCGCCAGGGGTGCTGGGTATCGAGGCCGAGGAAGCCGTGGTTATGCCAGAAGCGCATCAAGGTGATGGCGGGGAAGTCCTCGATTTTTTCAGGTGGGCTGGACCAAACGGCGGCGGCCATGGGCGAGAGATACCAGTGGAGGAAGTCTTGGCCGTAGCCACGTTCTTCAACGTACTGGGCGAGGGTGAGGGTGGTTTCCTCGGGCTTTTTTAACTCGGCGACTGTCTCTTTATTGAAACGGTTAATTTGGAGAAGCATCTTCCAGAAGCGCGGCCGGAGGAGGTTTTTTCGCTGGCCGAAGAGGAGGTTGAGACTGCCGCCATTGAACTCTAATCCGTCTCTGCGATGTTGGACGCTGAAGGACATGGTGGTGGCTTTTGTTTCAACGTCGAGGTCTTTGAAAAGGCGGGTGAGGAGTGGGTAAGTGACCTCATTGTAGACCATGAAGCCGGTGTCGAGTGGATCTTTCCCAGCCATCACGGTGTTGGAATGCCCGCCAACGCGATCGTCTTTTTCGTAGACTGTGATGTCGTGGTGCGGGTGGAGAAAATGGGCACAGGCCATACCTGAGATCCCGGAGCCGACGATCGCGATTTTTTGTCGAGGCTGACTCATCGGAGTGAGCCTCCTTCTTCTTTGACCCGTTGTGGAACTGGCTTGAGATCCCAGATGATGCCGAGCCAGGAGAGTAGCTTGAGCCCGTAGTAGGTGGGGTCGAACTCGCGTTTCCGGAACCCTTGGCGCGCGGAGTGCGGGTAGCGGTGGTGATTGTTATGCCATCCTTCACCGAGGGTGATGAGGGCGAGGAGGTAGGAGTTGCGGCTGTCGTCGTCCGTCTGGTAACGGCGCTTACCCCAAACGTGGGCGAGGGAGTTGATGAAGAGTGTGCCGTGGAGAAGAACGGTGGTGCTGATGAAAAAGGTCCAGATGAAGAACTGGCCCATCGTCACGCCGAGGGAGGGCGCGAAGTGTTCGAGGCCCGCACCGATAGCGAGCATCACGAGGCCGTAGACGAAGGGGGCGACTTGATCGTAGCGGTTGAGGAAAACGAGCTCGGGGAATTTTTTAAGATCTGGAATGCGGTCGTAGTCGGTCGGGAAATTCTTCATC
>JALZWJ010000411.1 GCA_023300065.1 Akkermansiaceae bacterium | reverse complement strand
AGCTTCAGCATCGACCGTGGCTTCTATGAAACTGCGATTGAGGTCCAAATCACCACCACCACCCCAGAGGCCTCCATTCGCTACACCATCGATGGCACACCGCCCAGCACCACCGCCGGTATCCTCTACACCGGCCCCATCGCCGTTGATGAAACCACCGTCATTCGCGCCATCGCCTTTCGGGACAACTTCCAACCAACCAATATCGACACCCACACCTACGTCTTTCCCGCCAGCGTCATCAACCAACCCCGCATGCGCACTGCCATCACCCAATCAGGGGTATTTGGCCCACAGATGATCGACTCCCTCATGGCCGTCCCCACCATCTCAATCGTCACCGATAACCCCACCCCCTTCATGAACGAGGACGGGCCAAACTTCCGCACCGACACCCAGACCTCTATCGAGATGATCCACCCCGATGGCACTCCCGGGTTCCAAGAGGATGCAGGCTTAAGCAACTTCGGCGGCCGCTTCACCAACTTCGATAAAAAAAGCTTCCGCGTCGTCTTCCAATCAGAATTTGGCACCTCCAAGC
Source organism: Akkermansiaceae bacterium (assembly GCA_023300065.1). Lineage (GTDB taxonomy): Bacteria > Verrucomicrobiota > Verrucomicrobiia > Verrucomicrobiales > Akkermansiaceae > SW10. Next base: position 3,667 of record JALZWJ010000411.1, on the reverse strand, counting down.
TCAATTACCCTCTGTTCGATGGCTTTGACTACCCGAACTTCCAACCCACCGATGAGTTCGACGCCATCAACCTCCGCAGCGGCTCCCACGACATGGCACAACGCGGAGCCTACATGTCCAACCGCTTCACCGATGACACCATGCTCGAAATGGGCAACATCGCCCCGCACGGGCGCTTCGTTCACCTCTATCTCAACGGCATCTACTGGGGCCAATACCACCTCCGTGAACGCTGGAATGCCGACATGGCCTCCAGCTACTTTGGCGAATCAAAAGATGACTATGAGGCCGTAAATGCCAACAACACGGGCCAGCAATTCTACAACGGCCCCTTTGATGGAAGTAACGTCGATGGTGAGGTCTACGATGGCTCCGGTGCAGAATGGGACCAAACCCGCAGCCTCGTCGCTGGCTCAGAGCCCTTCCTCAACGCCAGCAACGATATCGATGTCGCCAACGTCATCGACTTCATGCTCCTCTGGGTCATGGGAGATTCCGAAAGCGAATTCCGCGCCCTAGGCTCCCCCGCTAATGGCCTCCCATTCCAGTTTTTCATTAAAGACGCCGACGGCTTCCTCCGCCCCCCAAACAACAGCAGCCACCCCGTCACCCACAACGGCCCGCTCAACGTCATGTCGCTCATGCGTAATGACAACAACCCCGACTACAACATCCTCGTCGCCGACCGCATCCACAAACACTACTTCAACGACGGCGCACTCACCCCAGCAAGAAACATCGCACGCCTCCAAACACGCGTCGATGAAGCTCGCCTCGGATTCATCTCCGAGGCCGCCCGCTGGGGAAACATCTACCGCGAGCCAAACTCTTGGGAAGCCTTTCAGACAAACCTCGTCAACAATCACTTTCCCGCCCTCACCAACAACCGCATTACCCAGTTTAGAAATGCCGGCATGTATCCCCAGATCGACGCCCCAATGCTCAATCAAAACGGTGGCTCCATCCCCTCAGGGGCAGGCATCACAATGACCACCAACACCACTGCCGTCTACTACACCGCAGATGGCTCAGACCCCCGCCTCTCCGGAGGGGCCATCAGCCCCACCGCCACCCTCGCAACCTTTAGTAGCACCACTAGACCGTCAGAAACCTTCATCACCACCGGCGCAATCTGGTCATACCTTGACGATGGCAGCGACCAAGGCACCGCTTGGCAACAACTCAGCTTCGACGACAGCAGCTGGCAAAGCGGCCCCTCACAAATCGGCTACGGCGAATCCAGCAACGCCACCACCGTTGGCTTCATTGACATCGACCCCATCACCGTTGGCATCCAAAGAAATGCCACCACTTACTACAGGCGCACCATCACCATCACAGACCCCTCAGACTTCGCCAGCTTCCTCCTCCAGCTCCGCTACGATGATGGCGCCGCCGTTTACGTCAACGGAACCGAAGTCGCCCGCACCAGCAACCTCCCGGCCAATGCCGCCTTCGACACCTACGCCACCAGCCCCACCCCAAGTGAAAACACCTTCTTTGAATTCCCCATCTCCTCGGCCCGCTTCATCAATGGAGAAAACACCATCGCCGTCGAAATTCATAACAGCTCTGTCGGCAGCTCTGACACCAGACTAGACCTCATCCTTAGCGGCCTGAACGATCTCACCAATGCCAACAATGTCACCTCCCCCGTCATCCTGGATGAGCCCACCCTCCTCCAAGCACGGAGCTTTGACAGCACCACCAATGAGTGGAGCGCCCTCACCTCCTTCTTCTTCTCCATCGATTCCATCCCACCCACCAGCGACACCCTCGTCGTCTCAGAAATCCACTACCGCCCCGGTCAGCCCACCACCGCCGCAGAACTCGCCGTCTCCACAGATCGTGATGACTTTGAATTCATCGAGCTCCTCAACACCGGGACCCAGCCCGTCGACCTCACCGGAGTCTCCTTCGACCTCGGCATCGACTTCCACTTCAACGACAACACCATCATCGAGCCCGGTGGCCGCATCGTAGTCGTTAAAGACCTCGCCGCCTACACCGCCAGATACGGCACCCCCACCGCAGGCGTCGTCGCCGGAGAATACGCAGGCAGACTCTCCAGCGGAGGTGAGCAACTCACCCTCGGCATGGTCGGAAACATCACCCTCCAAGACTTCACCTACGATAACACCGCACCATGGCCCACCGCGGCCGATGGCGAGGGATTCTCCCTCATCTTCACCGGCAGCGACCAAGGATCCGGCAACGACTGGTCCGCCCACTCCCTCATCCACGGAAACCCCGGCGGCCCAGACACCGCCCAATCCAGCGGCTATAATGACTGGAAAATCGACAACGGAATCACCGATGACGAAAGTGATAATGACAACGACGGCCTCACCGCCTTCGCCGAATACGCCATCGGCACCGATCCCTCAGTCCCAGATCAAGCCACCCTCTCCGGCGCCGTCATCTCCCTCGGTAACGATGGCCACCTCGCCGTCACCTATCAGCAGAGCCTCACCGCCACTGACGTCACCTTCACCATTCAAGAATCGACGGACCTCCAAAACTGGTCAACCGTTCCCTCCCCCATTTTGGTTAATGAAATCACAGCCCCATCCGGCCTGACCCAGGAAGTCACCCAGCGACTTGCCGCCCCTCTCGCCGGCAGCCCACGCCGCTTCATCAGAGTCCACATGGCACTCTAGCCGCCGCGCCCATAAATCACCCAAAAGTCTGCAAAATCCACTTTTCAGTGGATTTTGTGTTCTCTTCTCCCCCGCACTCCCCTACGCCCTCCCCCGTGCTTGCTGTCAAAAACCTCCGCGTTGAATTTGGACCCCGTGTCATTTTCAAAGATCTCACCTTCTCCATCGGAGATAAGGAGCGCATCGCCTTCGCCGGCCATAATGGAGCTGGCAAGTCCACCCTCATGAAATGCATCGGCGGCGCCCTCCAGCCAAACGCCGGTGAAATCAACAAGCCAAAGCACCACCGCATCGGCTACCTCCCCCAAGAAGGCATCCACATCAAAGGCATCTCCCTTTACGATGAAGCCGAGTCCGCCTTCGCCGAAACCAAAGCCATTCAGGAAAAGATCGACCGCTACGCCGCCGAGCTAGAGGACCTCGATCCCCGCTCCTCTCCCTTCTCCGACATGCTCAACAAAATCGGCGAGCTTGAGCTCCTCCTCGATGGGCACGACCCCGCCCGCATGCGTCCCAAGATCCAGTCCATCCTCACCGGACTCGGCTTTAAGGCATCAGACTTCGACCGTGACTGCGGCGAGTTCTCCGGTGGCTGGCAAATGCGCATCGCGATGGCCAAGCTCTTCCTCGCCGAGCCAGAAGTCCTCCTCCTCGATGAGCCCACCAACCACCTCGACATCGGTGCCCAGCGCTTCATGGAGAACTACCTCCACTCTTATAAAGGAGCCATCATCCTCATCTCCCACGACCGCTCCATGATGGACGGCCTCACCACCCGCACCATCGCCTTCCACCACGGCCGCGCCGAGGAATTCACCGGCAACTACTCCTCCTACGAGAGCCAGCTCAAAGAACGACAGGACACCCTCCGGAAACAAAAAATCGCCCAAGACCGCGAGATCGCCAAGTCCCAGCAATTCATCGACCGCTTCCGCGCCTCCGCAAACAAAGCCACCCTCGTCCAATCCCGCATCAAGCTCCTCGCCAAAGTCGAGCGCATCCAGATT
>JALZWJ010000410.1 GCA_023300065.1 Akkermansiaceae bacterium | reverse complement strand
TCAAGCCGCGCGGCCCACGCACGAATTTCCTTATTATCAAATCCCGCGAGAGCACGTGCCCAAAAATCGTCCGGCTGATCTGGCCCACGGTAGCGCGTCACGAAATCATCCAGCTCTTCCGAATGCGTTAAATTCAGCCCGCCCTTACCAGCGACGAGGAATTTCCGCCCGACCGAGCGCTTTTGGTCGCAGAGGGTGACTTGCGCCCCGGCAGCGGAGGCGACTTCGGCAGCCCGCAATCCAGCAGGGCCACCTCCGATGACGAGGATATGAGGCACCCCGCCTTATTCCTGAGGGGGGGCGAAGACGCCAGTAAAGTTTTTTGAGAAAAACCGAGAGCATGGAGGTCATAGACAGGTGGCTTGGCCAGACTTCCAACTGAAATCTTCAAACTTCAAACCCCGCCAAAGGCGGCTTGTGCTTTTCATCAGCAGTGAGTGGCATACCTTGGCGGGGTGAGTTTGATCGAATACGAGTTGTTGGGAGACATTCTTCTGATGACGCTGATTTCCTTTTTTGGCTTAGCCCTTCCAGGCTACGCCTTGGTCCGCCGGATCTGGCCGGAGAGTGACTGGAATCTGAGCGGGGGGGTCTCGACCTCCACGATCCAAGCGCTGGATCTAGTGGTGGTGGGTGGCTTTTGCCTGCTCTTCGGGGCGAACTGGAAAATGCTGAAGGAGCGCACGGTGGAAACGGTCACGGAGCTACCGACTTTTTCACAGGTTTTAGGGGGATCCTTCGGGTACCTTATCATCGCCGCTTTCATCCCAGCGGTTCTTTTTTGGCGGATTAATTTGATGGAGTTTTTCGGGATTCGCTGGGACCGATGGAAGCGTGTTTTCTGGATCATGCCCGCCTTTGTCATCGCGATGATGGTGGTGGGGGCCCTGATGAAATTGGGCGGATGGCAGGGCTGGATCGAGGCGACCTATGGCGCAAAGCAGCAGACGATGGTGATGCTGATGAAAAATAGCTCCGACTTTGCGCTGCTGGGCGCGATTATTATCTCCGCCGTGATCATCGCGCCGATTGCCGAGGAGGTGATCTTCCGCGGCTACATCTACCCGGTGGTAAAACGCTACAGTGAGCATTGGTTTGCAGCTCTCTTTTCTGGCCTCCTCTTTGGGGTGGTGCATTTTAATATGATGGGGCTACCACTGCTCGTCGTGATAGGAGTGGTCCTGGTGATACTCTATGAAAAAACGGGATCGCTCTGGGTCACGATCGGGTGCCACGCGGCCTTCAATGCGACCAACATCGGCTTCATGTTACTGGACCGTGTTTAACAATTTTTTAGCACCCTATGAAAACGATCGGAGAACTCGGTGAGGATGGCTTGATCGCAAAATTATGCGCCGGCCTAGCAACTTCTGATCACGTGATCGTAGGACCGGGAGATGATTGCGCCGTGATGGGAGATGGGGAAAACCTGACTCTTCTGAAGACGGATGCGGTGGTGGAAGGAGTGCACTTTTTGCCCGATGAAAAAGCGCGCCGCGTGGGGTGGAAAGCAGTGGCCCGCGTGCTGAGCGACTTCGCTGCGATGGGGGGAAAGCCGGGTGAATTATTGGTAACCATCGCGCTGAGCCCGCAAGTCTCGGTGGGGTGGGTGAGTGACCTTTACGAGGGGATGACGGCCTGCCTTGGAAAGCACGGCGGGGTCATCGTCGGGGGCGAGACGACATCTCTCCCGGTCGGGTCGCCGACCATAATATCAGTGGCAGGGCGAGGCACGGTAAGGCGATCCCAAATGGTGACCCGCGCGGGTGGCCAGCTAGGCGATGCCATCTATGTTACGGGGATACTGGGGGGATCCATCACAGGGAAACATCTTGATTTTACCCCTCGGATTCTGGAGGCCGCGTGGCTGACTGAGCACTTCCAAATCACGGCGATGATGGACCTCTCCGACGGCCTCGCCAAAGACCTTCCCAGGCTCTCTCTCATGAGCAAGTGCGGCTTTCAGATCGACAAGAAAGCGCTTCCTCTTTCGGAGGGAGCGTCGATCCAGGAGGCGCTAGGGGACGGAGAAGATTACGAGCTTCTGTTCACCTCTGCAGAGGATATTTCAGCGAGTTGGGGTTCTCAATTCCCAAATCTCCGCCTAACGAAGATTGGTGAATTGACCCCCGGAAAAGACCACGAACTCGATGGCGGCTGGGATCACTTTAACCGGTAAATTAACTATTTCTTTGGCATGAGGGGCGAATTGATATCGGCCAGATCCGCTGGCTTCACTCTCTTCACTCCGTGTCCGAAACCGAAGTGGGTCGGATTGTAAGCGCCCACAAAATCGATCTTTGCCTCTGGCTTAATTTCACTTTCTAGGCCGATTGCCCAGAAGATGCCATTGATGATCAAGCGGCGGTAATTGGGATCCAGAAGGTCCTGTGAAGCGCCTTGGGTGGAGTGGAAGACGCGGGCCTTTTTGCCATCCTTCCCCTCGTAGTGACGGGTCCAGGTGGAGGGGCTAGGCTTCTTCTCAGGATCCGCCGGGGAGGTCTTTGTCATCCCATTGAGCGGCTGACTCTCGGTGAGCACCGTGAAGGTCTCATCCGGCTTCCCGACATAGGCACCCGCGATACAGAAGGCATGATCCCCCACGCCACGCAAGATGGGGTTCGCCTTCTGAGCAGGGAGAAGCTGGATGCGGGTCGCTTGCTTGTGGTTTTTCCCGTAGTGGCCGACCCATGAGTTTCCGAGAACTTGATGCCCGAATCCGTGCTTATAATCATCACCCGGGTATTTGAAATCGAAGCGCGAGTAAGTCTTTCCCGCCGCGATCTTAAAGGCATGAGATGAGGTCCGTAACCCCACAACAGGACCACCCCGCTCTACGTAGTCCACGACGTGCTTCATCTGATCATCAGGAAGATCTAGGAAGCGGGCAAAGATCACAAGAAGGTCTGCTTCACCAAGAGCCTCTAGCCCCCTAACATCAGACGCACCCGGCTTGATGTAACCATCAGCATCAACGCCAAAAAGAACCGTCGTCTTGAAGCCATGATGTTGAGACAGAATGCGAGCGAGAGCGGGGCAAGACTCCTCCGCCCGGTATTCGTGATCCGAAGCTAGAAAGACAACGTGCTTTCCCTTACCCGGACCATCGCCCCCCTCGTAGGTGACTTGGGCGCCCAAGGTGAGAGGGAGGAGCAGGAAGAAGCTCAAAAGAAATTTCATAATAGTCCACATACGTGTCACGCGCAGCATTTCTCACAATTCCTTCTAATTGTCGTGAGAATTTTTATCAAGCAGGTGTTTTTAGTGAAAATCCCTCTAAATCAGGCCCCTCAAAGCCTCGCGCGAGAACTTATAACGCTTCCCCTCTCGGCTCACACCGATCACGGGATATTTTGGGCTCCTTGGCTTCAACGCCACCAACCGGTAGGGCTTTCCTCCGCTCACAAATGTGCGCAGGTAGTCTGCAGACGATAGCTCAAAGAGCCCCGCATACTCCTCAAAGTCCCGCTCTTCCGGATCCCGTCCATCCACCTCTCCCGGCGCTAGACGGAGTGTCAGATCGAAGGTCCGTTCCGTAAACTTCCCCTTCACACCCTCAGTGCGGAGACCCCACTTCACCCCCACCTTCCGCACCGCTTCCATCACCTCATCTTGGATTTGCCGCACCACCGTGCGGTCTAATTTCTCTAATTTTCCCGGCGGATAAATCTTAGGATTGAGACAATACACCATCTTCCCGTAAGTCTCCTCCTTCCTCCCGCGCATCCACATCTGTGAGGCATCCCGCATCGGCTTCCGCTGGAAGGTCGAAAAAACCTCCCCCGTCTCAGCATGACAAAGCGCCCACGGCAACTCCGGCTGCACGACCTCATCATCATAGCAACGATCCGGCCGCGCGCCGATCCTGCGACAAATCTCCTTCCACCGCTCATCGTGCCCACACGGCTCCTTATGAATCTCCCACGAAAGCGCATGCGCAATCTCGTGCAAAATCGTATCGCGCACCTCCTCCTCTGAATTTAACGACACCAACGGGCGACTGATTGAAATCTCCTTCGGCCCCATCCGACACACCCCAAACCGCTTCTTTGCGTCATCAAGCTTCGCACTCCATCCCAGGTCCACTAAACCGTGGGCCCCCATCTCTTCATTGAGTAAGTCGAAGGCATTTTTGAGATCCATGAAACGTGGCTTGCTAGAACGTATCTTCACCATTTCTCTCCCCGCAAGCTCTATTGAAAAAGAAACACAGACACCTACGGTTCGCCCTTGTTTTAGAACAGCGGC
>JALZWJ010000409.1 GCA_023300065.1 Akkermansiaceae bacterium | reverse complement strand
CGCGCAGATTCGCGCAGATTCGCGCAGATTCGCGCAGATTCGCGCAGATTCGCGCAGATTCGCGCAGATTCGCGGTTACCTCCGCCTTCTTCCATCCCCCACTTGCCCAATCCACCTTCCCGCACCATCATCCCACCACTAACATGAGCAAGCTAGCCGCCCTCCCCTCAGTCGAAAAACTCGCCGCCGCCCTCGCCCCTGAGGTCGGCCTCCCTCGCCCACTCGTCAACCTCTTCGTCCGACGCGAGATCGACCGCTACCGCCAGCTCCTCCTCGCCGATGGCGAGCACACCCGCGAAGAAATCGAAGCCTCCACCAAAAAAGGCCTCCGCGAATTCGCGAACTCCCGCCTCCAGCCCGTCATCAATGCCACCGGCGTCCTCATCCACACCAACCTCGGCCGCTCGCCCCTCGGACCCCGCGCCGCCAGCTCACTCCAAAAAATCGCCACCGGCTACTCGAACCTCGAGTTCGATCTCCCCTCCGGCGCTCGCGGAAAACGCGCGGGCTACCTCGAAACAGCCCTCGCCTGCCTCCTCGAAACCGAAGCCGCCACCGCCGTCAACAACTGCGCCGCCGCCCTCGTCCTCACCCTCCGCACCCTCGTCGCCGAAGGCAAAAACGAAGTCATCGTCTCCCGCTCCGAACTCGTAGAAATCGGCGGCGGATTCCGCATCCCCGAGATCCTCGAAACCTCCGGCGCGAAACTCGTCGAAGTCGGTGCCACCAATAAGACCCACCTCTACGACTACGAAAAAGCGATCACTCCTCAGACCGCTCTCATCCTCAAAGTCCACCGCTCCAACTTCTACATCGATGGCTTCATCGGCGAACCCGAGATCACCGAGATCGCAAAGCTCGCCCACGACCACGGCCTCCCCCTTGTCGAAGACCTCGGCTCCGGAGCCATGATGAACACCGATGAACTCGCCCCCATCGAGCACGAACCCACCCCTCAAGAATGCCTTCGCCGCGGCATCGACCTCGTCATCTTCTCTGGCGACAAGCTCCTCGGCGGCCCCCAATCCGGCATCATCGGCGGCCGCGCCGACATGATCGCCGAGATCAAAAAGGAACCCTTCTTCCGCGCCGTCCGCTGCGACAAGCTCATCCTCACCACCCTCCAGGAATCGATCGACCAATACCTCGAAACCAAAGCCGACCCCACCCAGGCCGACGTCCCCGTCCTAAAGTTTCTCCGCACCTCCACCGAAGACCTCCGCACCCGCGCCGAAACCATCCTCAAAGACCTCCCCACCGAGCAAACCGAGATCACAATCGAAGAAACCCTCGCCCGCCCCGGCGGCGGCACCATGCCCCGCAGCGAGTTCCCCTCTATCGCCCTCAAGCTCGTCCCAAAAAATCAATCCGTCCCCAAGCTCGCCAAAAAGCTCCGCCTCGGCACCCCCGCCATCGTAGGCTACACCACCGACGCCGCCCTCTTCTTGGACCTGCGAACCATCTTCCCCGAGACGGACAGCGAGGTCAAAACAGCCATCAAAACGGCTCTCAGTTAATCTCCCCCCAATTTCACCAGCTAGGACATTGTCAAAATCAGACTCGCTTAAAGAGAGAGCCTGTTGGCCAAAGGCCAAACTAATACCAACCCCGTCAAACAGGCGGGGTTCAGATTCAGACCACAGGATCTTCGCTGAAGGCGAACCTTATAATCCTTAGAAAAGACTCTGCACAAAAATGGTCATTCTTCAGCGGTCGATAATGCGCTCCCCGCCCCTTTCAACAAGCAAGCTGAGCAAACTCCGAAGCATGACTTTCCATTGATGTCATCGGAGCATCGAGACGCTCTTTAAGTCGGACAATCTGGGAACACATGGCACGAAGGAAAAACAGAATCCAGGGTTTCCAATCGGCGCTTTTCTGAAACGAGGTCTGCGTTCTCCGCAGAGCAAGATAGTTGGACTCTTTGTTATGCTCGATCACGCTCTCGAGTGAGGTGAAGGAAACATAGGCATAGCCTGCACGGAGGAACATGAGATTGGTCAACACCCGGGAGAGACGACCATTACCATCTTGGAAAGGATGAATGGCGAGGAAGACCACATTGAAGATGGCAATGCGCAACAGAGGATGAAATTTAGGATCAAGTTCCTCCTTCGCATTCCAAGCAAGCAGCTTCTCTATGAGCATCGGAGTTTCGAAGGGACTCGCCGTTTCAAACACGATGCCCACCTGCTTCCCCTTTGCATCGAAAGCCGCGACATGGTTGTCGAGCATCTTCCAGCCACCTCGATGGCGCTCATCTTTATCGCTGTATCGCAAAAGGTCTCGATGAAGTTGGAGGAGATTATTTTCAGAGATTCTTAGATCCGGCCAAACAGTCTGAATGGATTCCATCACGTAGGCGTATCCGGCGACCTCTTATTCATCACGGGACTGAAACGATTCCTCGCCCAACTTTCCGACCAGTTTTTCCACTTCTTGATCGCTCAATTTGGCCCCTTCAATCCGTGTCGATGACCCAGCGCTCCCAATGGTTGCGATCCTCCGAAGAGATTGCAGTTTTTCCGGTCCTAAAGCTCCAAGCACACTCCACTCGCCCTTAAATTCATCAACAGCAGAAATCAGCAACAGCATCCCATTGGTTGGCTGAATTTCCGGTGGAAGTGGTAGCTTCATGCCAAACACTCCATCCAATTGCATCCAATTGCGTAATGACCCTGGAGCTCTTTCTCCACGCCTTCGCAACTCGCGCCGAGAGCCCCGGGATCTTCCGTAAATCACATCTTTTCATTCGCCGACACAGGCGGATAGCTGGAGTCGTGGTGTCTTTTCTCAACTTTCCGGTCTAATTGAAGATAGACACCGCACACAGTCTTGTGTAGTGTCACGATCCTTCTATGAAATTTAGCGCTCTTTTCACAAGAACAATGTCAATCTAATCCATTTCAAAATCGCACACATCCTCATGCCTAAATCAGCTCACTATTTCTTGGCCGTTGCCGCCACCGCTATTCTCTCCAACACCTCGGATGCTGAAACCCTCGAAGTAACAGACACGATTTCCCTCCATGGTGTAGCCATCGAGACGACCGACGACATGGGCGGAACCACTAGCTCGGACGTCGTTCGGACCGATGATGATGGCAACATCGACAATAGCGCTATTTATGTCACCGCTAACCAAAACCCTGGCGCGCTAGGAACCTACCAATACGGGATTCGGGAAAGAGTCAATTTCACTCAGCCCGAAAGGCAGTGGCGTAGTTTCCTCCAATTTGATGTTTCCACCATTCCTGCTACCGAGCTCGCTGACCCTAACTTTTCCGCCACCTTTACGATTGATTATGTGACCCATCTCAACAATCTCAACGCAGGCCTGAATGTCGGGTTAGGACAAATCGTCGATGGGGCATGGGATTCGACCACAACTCTCCCAACCATCGCTTTTTCCGAAAATTCCACCGATTTAGGAATCTTAATCACTGACGCGGCAGCAAATCCAACCGCGCTACCCGGTCTCACCGTTGACATCACGAACCTAGTCAGAGGGTGGGCTGATGGTTCAATCGATAACTTCGGCCTCACCTTCACCGTTCCCGAAGGTGATCCTGGAGTCTCCAACGCCACCTACTTCAGCAACGCCACCATCGTCACCTCCACGGATCCGCTCCTCTCAGCGGACGATCAGATCGAAGTCACCAATATCACTCGTGCCACAGACGGAATAGTCACTCTCGACTTCAACTCCCCGTTCGGAAATGTCGATGTCTACCGTTCTACTGATCTACTCGACTTTGGCGCTAGTCCCATCGCCTCTAACATCACTCCCGGAATTTTTATCGATGAATCGGCCGTCCCTCTTCCGACCGCGTTTTATCTCTTAGTCCCTACCGGACAGACTTTGCCCTAATTTATCACCTAGAAAAACTCTAACACATAAAAACACACGATGAATAACACACCAAAATATAAGCGCTTCATTATCGCAGCAGGGATACTCAATGCTGGCACTGCCGCAGCCGCTAGCATCGTAGTCTCAGACTCAATTTCCCTTCATGGAATTGATATCTCGACTACGATCGGAGGGACAACCACCACGTCCAATGTCGCCCGCCTTAACGCAGATGGCACCATCAACAACACGGCGGCAATCTACAACACCGCGAACCAAAACCCCGCAGGTGCTGGCACCTACCAATATGGCATCAGACAAAGGCTGAATCCGGAGCAACTTGATCGGAGTTTCCGAAGCTTCCTGCAGTTTGATGTTTCTGCCATTTCTGCAGCAGAGTTAGCCGATCCAACCTTCACCGCAACCTTCACCGTTGACTACGTGACCCACCTCAACAACCTCAATGCGGGCTTCAATGCAGATCTAGGACAAATCACCGGTGGTGCTTGGGACTCGACCACCAACCTTCCAGCCTTCTCCTTTTCAACGGGCTCAACGAACTTGGGAAATCTCGTCACGAATACGGCAGCAAGCCCAGGCGCGATCCCTGGCATCACCCTAGATATCACATCACTGGTTCAAGGTTGGGCTGATGGCTCGATCGATAACTTCGGGCTCACTTTCACAACCAATACGAATATCTCTAACTCAGGTTACTTCGAAAATGCGACCATTGAGACTGCCGTAACCTCCGTGCCAGAGCCATCCTCAGTCCTGCTCTTAAGCTTAACTTGCGGATTTCTCGGCAGACGTCGTCGCAACTCTTAACGCAACGGAACGACCCCTTATCTGCTCAAAAAAAACTCACCCTAAAAAAGAAGCTCACCATGGGTGAGCTTCTTTCTTATCTCGACCATGAACTCAAAACTCTCATCTCTCGCAGCATCACTTGCCACCCTTACCGCGCTCCAAGCCGCTCCACGCCCAAATATCATTCTGGCGATGGCTGACGATATGGGATGGGGAGATGTGAGTTACAACAGTATGACGGTCAACCTCGCCAATGGAACCCCACACCCTGATCAAGGGTGGATCCAGACTCCGGTGATGGATGAGATGGCCGCAAATGGTCTTCAGTTTAATCGTTTTTACTCCGCCTCAGCCGTTTGCTCACCAACACGCGCGAGCTG
>JALZWJ010000408.1 GCA_023300065.1 Akkermansiaceae bacterium | reverse complement strand
TCCCCCGCTGGGCTGAGCGCAAAAATATGGACGGCGCGGTGCGTGAGGCCATCGCGGTGAATCACATCGCGCCGCTCGGAGCCGATGACCTTGTCATCCTGATCGACCACCGCGAGCATTTCATCATCCCCCTGCCCTTCTTCTTTTTCGAAGAAGGGATCCGCCTCGCGAGTGAGCGCGACCCAGTCCTCCAGACCCAGTTCCTCAGCCCGTGCGGTGGGCAGTAATCCCAACTTCTCACTCACGACAGCCCAGTCGATATTAGTGGGGAGATTTTTGCGTAGCTGCTTGCGGCGCTGGGCGAAGCCACGGCGGACCAGCTCATCGAACAAGCGGCGGTCGTGAACCGGCAGCTCGGCTTGGCGCGGCTCCAGTGTCATCACGGTGGAGTCGATGAGCGGACGCGGGATGAAGCAACTTGGCGGGACGACCTTGACCGGCTCTCCCTGCCACTCGCACTGCATGCGGAGAGTGAGGACGCCATAATCCTTACAACGGGGACCCGCGAGGATGCGGTCCACCATTTCTTTCTGCAACATCAGGACGGCACGCACGAAGGGTGACGGGCCTTTGAGAAAATTACGAAGAATCGCGCCACCTGCTGAGTAAGGAAGATTCCCGAGAAGCTTCACCTTCTTGTGAGCAAAAAATGGGCGGGTATCGAGCCGGACCGCATCGTGGTTAATGACGGTGACCTCAGGATGGTCGGCGAAGCGCTTGGTGAGGTATTCCGCAAGGCGGCGGTCATACTCCACGAGGATAATTTTAGAGACCTTACCGATGAGATGCTCCGTCAACGCACCCGTGCCAGGGCCGACTTCCACAACGGTATCATCTGGCTCCAAGTTGAGTTGGTTTACAATCCACTCGGCGGTGTTTTGGTCCACGAGAAAGTTTTGTCCCAATCTTTTCGAAGGGACCACGCCCGCTTCAGCGAGGATTGCAGTTAGTTCTGTTGCCGTCACACTCCCCTTTCAATTGCGGTAGCGATGAATGTCCACTAAAAAGCAGCGCCGCCGTGACTCTTGCCACTCTTATTACCCTCCTCCGCCTTGCCTTGATCCCGGTTTTCGCCTGGGTTGCGGTCGATTATGGCCGGAGCGTGGATGCGGGAAACTCGGATGAAAGCCAGCGCTGGTTGGCGGTCGCCATCTATACCTTGGCCTCAGTCCTAGACGGGATCGATGGCTGGATCGCACGGACCTTTGATCAAAAAACCCTCATGGGAGCCATTCTAGACCCCCTCGTAGATAAGGCACTCCTCATGACCGGGCTACTGACCGCGACCTTTGTCAACTGGGGCATCGATTGGCACCTCCCGATCTGGTTCATCGTTCTCGTGATCGCGCGGGACCTAGAGATCATCATCGGCATCTGGGTCCTCTACTATCTGAACCGCCGGGTCCCCATCACGCCGCTCTGGGTCGGCAAGGCCTGCACTGTGACGCAAATGATCGCGATGGGCTGGATCATGCTTCACTTCACCGCGATCGACCTCATTTACCCCACCATCGTAGCGGCTGTCTTCACGCTTTGGTCGGCCTATGAGTATTACCTGATGGGCTACCGACAACTTCCTAGGAACTCGCGTTCCTAAATCTTGAATTATCTCCAGCTTTCGGCACACTCGCACCGTGCCTTTCTTAGAGCTTAAAAATCTTCACACCCACTTCCCCGTTCGCGGCGGAGGCTTTGGTTCCCAAACGGTGGAAACGATCAAGGCGGTCAATGGCGTGAGCCTCTCGATTGAGAAGGGTGAAATCCTAGGCCTCGTCGGTGAATCCGGTTGTGGCAAGTCCACCCTCTCACGCACTGTGATGCAGCTTCAAGCGGCCACAAGCGGGAACGTCATCCTAGCGGACGAAGAACTCACGACTCTCCCGAAGGATCAAGTGCGCCAGCGGCGGCTCGACTTCCAAATGATTTTCCAAGACCCCTACGCGTCGCTCAATCCACGCATGACGATCTTTTCGACCCTTGCCGAGGCAATTTGCCAGCGTCACCCAGATCTGAAGAAAAGCCCGAACCTCTCCGACAAGGTTGTAGAACTCATGGCGACCGTAGGCTTGGACTCCAAGCACATGCAGAAGTATCCGCATGAGTTCTCCGGCGGCCAGCGCCAGCGCATCGCGATCGCCCGGGCCCTCGCCCCAGAGCCAAAGCTCGTGATTGCGGATGAGCCCGTCTCAGCGCTCGATGTCTCGATCCAATCTCAAATCCTCAACCTCCTCATTGAGCTCCGCGACAAGCTAGACCTCACCATGATCTTCATCTCGCACGATCTCTCAGTCGTGCGCTACATCGCCGATAACATCGCCGTGATGTATGCGGGTGAAATCGTCGAATACGGCGAGGCGGATGAGGTCTTCCTCAAACCTCAGCACGATTATACAAAGAAGCTGCTCTCCGCCATTCCACATCTTAAGGCCCGCGCCTCCAGCTAAACCACCACACACACCATGGACCCCGGTATTTATAAAATCATCCACTTCATCGGACTGATCGTCCTCTTTCTAGGCATCGGCTCGCTCATCGCGACTGATCCCCGCAAGCCCGCCGCGATGCGCCGCCCCGCCATGATTCATGGTATCGGCCTCCTCCTCATTCTCGTCAGCGGCTTCGGCATGTTAGCGAAGATGAAAATGGGCTTCCCGACCTGGATGATCGGGAAACTAGTCATCCTCCTTCTACTTGGTGCCATGATCGTAGTCATCAAGCGCCGCCTCATTCCCGCTCCTGCGATCTACCTCATCGTCATCGTTCTGGGAGCGATTGCGGCCTACCTGGGGTTCAGTAACTCCATGATCTTACGATTCTCCTAAAAGGAGCCCTTTTCACCTCAGCCCGGTGCCTTTCAGAGAAGGGCGCGGGGCTTTTTCGTGACCTGCTCACAGGTTATTCACAACAACTCTCTTAAAGGGTTAATCGCAAGTTACTCACAACCGTTGATCGGAGTAGGGATTAAGGCTCGGCTTTGCAAAATTCACCCAATCAGGCTGCCTCATCTTTATTTAACAATGAAAAATCCCAAAATTGAACACTGCCTAGAATTAAAACTTGAGATGACATTTCAGGTTTCATGACGATTTGCGCAGTTACTCACAATGATTGGAGTGACGGGAAAAAGTGGATTTATTGACACTTATTAACAGAGATACTCCCTCCCCAATCAGGATATTCAAGGAGTCCTTAACGCAAGAGCTCATCCTCATAAACTACGGACAAACCAGCCTGATTCAGGACGGATGCCGCAAACTCGCAATCTTCCAAAAACATCGCCAAGAGGGAGTGTCCTTGGTGCTGGACCATCAGCGAGAAAGCGTAGTCTAGATTCGTCTCCGCCTCATAGAGAACGGTGAGGCATTTTTTCAAATCAGCGCCTGACTCTATCATCTTCACCACGACTAATTCCGACATCGTGTAGGCGATCCCCTGCTCCATGAAGAGCTCCGTAGCCCCGTCCGGATCATTCACGATCAGGCGCGCCACCGTGGCATCGCTAGAATCCTGCACGCTTAGGCCGATGACCTCGATCTCACGCCGGCTCAACAGATTCGAAAGCGATGAGAATGCGCCGACTCGATTCGGCAGCATTACCGAAAATTGACGCACGAAATGACGTCGTTTGCTCACCTCTTCATTAGTAGTCATAGGATAGGGTGGACGTAATTAACAGACTCTGTGCTTTTGTTCAATCCACATCTGAGGCTAGAAAACCGGTGTGACGGAGGACTTCATGAATCGGTTTGGCGGCATCGCAAGGCTCTATGGGCTGAGCGCGCTCGAGAATTTTGCACAATCACACGTCATGGTCATCGGCCTCGGTGGTGTGGGATCATGGATTGTGGAGTCGCTAGCCCGCTCTGGCATCAGTCAATTCACCCTCGTAGACCTCGATGATCTCTGCATCACCAATACCAACCGCCAGGTCCATGCTACGAAGGACACGGTCGGCAAATCGAAGGCTGCCGCGCTCGCCGAGCGGATCAGCCTCATTAATCCCGAGGCCAAGTGCATGATCGAGCAGAGCTTCTACTCTGAAAGAAACTCGGCAGAACTCCTCTCCCGCGGCCCTGATGCCGTGGTCGACGCCATCGACTCTAGCCAGCAAAAAAGCCACCTCCTGGCCGCCTGCAAAGAAAAAGGGATCCCCGTCATCGCCAGTGGCGGCGCGGGTGGGCGGCTGGATGCCTCACAAATCCGGCTCGATGACCTCTCCCGCACCCACGGTGATGCCCTGCTCCTCTCGGTCAGGAAGGGGCTGCGTACCTATCACCGCTTCCCAAAGGCCCAGAAAAAGGCCCGTAAATTTGGGATCCCCGCCGTCTTCTCCCCCGAGCAGCCCAAGTTCCCAACCTGCGAAGGCAGCACCTCCACTGCACGCCCTGACAGCATGAAAGGTGGCATCAAATGTGACTCCGGCTACGGAGCCGCCACCCACGTCACCGCCACCTTTGGAAATCTCATGGCTGGGTGGATTCTGAGTCAACTCGCCTGCCCAACCAAGACAGAGGCATAAGCTCCGGCTTCCGGCTCCACTTCAAACAGACACACAAAAAGCGGCCCTCGATGAGAGCCGCTTTTTAAAAAATTGAAATTGTTGGACCTTAGTTGACGCCCTTCTTGGACATCTTAGTTCCCTTTGTAGCACCTTGACGGGCCTTAAAACGAGGGTTGGTCTTGTTGATAACGTAGAGAGTGCCCTTACGCTTGACTACTTGGCAGTCTGCGTGGCGGCGTTTGGCGGAGGCGAGGGAAGAAAGAACTTTCATAGGACCAGCGGTTGAGGGCGGCAGACTAGTCTTAACTTTTAAGGTGTAAAGCCCATTCCTCACAAAATTTCGTGTGCAATCCACAGCCTCCGTGTTTCACTCCACCAACGAAGAACGAAATGTCGGAGTCCTACTTTCAAGAAGCATCCAGCGCACCCGAGACCCCGGATGATGTCACCCTCCGGCCGCCCGGCTTTGAGGACTTCCATGGTCAGGAGAAAACTACCGAACGACTCATGCTCATGGTCGCCGCCGCGAAGGGCCGCGAGGATGTCCTAGAGCACGTCCTCCTCTCTGGCCCCCCTGGACTCGGGAAAACGACCCTCGCCAACATTGTCGCCAGCGGAGTGGGCACTACGCTTCACACCACTTCTGGTCCTCAGATCGAGAAAGCGGGCGACCTCGCCGGCATCCTCACCAACCTCCAACGCGGCGATATCCTCTTCATCGATGAGATCCACCGCCTTCACCCCGCGATCGAGGAATACCTCTACCCCGCGATGGAGGACTTCCGCCTCGACATCATCATCGACTCCGGCCCCTCCGCCCGCTCTATCCAGCTGCAGTTGCCCAAGTTCACCCTCGTCGGAGCTACCACCCGGGCTGGTATGCTCACCTCGCCCCTGCGGTCGCGCTTCGGCCTCATCAACCGGCTGGACTACTATACCAAGGAGCAGCTCACCGTCATCATCCGATATTGAAATGCTGTGAT
>JALZWJ010000407.1 GCA_023300065.1 Akkermansiaceae bacterium | reverse complement strand
TCATTGGAGAAGAAATCGCCCTCGCCCATCGTGGCGACGCGGGTCTTGGAATCAGCGGACCAAGCGCCCATGGAGTGAGGATTTGCTTTCGCAAACTCCTTCACGGCCTTTGGCGCACGGCGGTCAGAATTGCCCTCACGGAGGACAGGATTCACGGCGCTACCCTTCACTTTGTCGTAGCGGGACTTGTGGTCCTTTTGCTCATCGGTCGTGGCGGTGGCAGGATAATCTGGGAGCGCGAAGCCCTGGGACTGAAGCTCTGAGATGGCGGCCACGAGCTGAGGGACGGAGGCGCTGATATTGGGGAGCTTGATGATGTTCGCCTCGGGGGTCTTGGCGAGGTCACCGAGCTCGCTCAAGGCGTCCTCGATCCGCTGATTGGCAGGGAGAATATCAGAAAAAAGCGCCAGGATGCGGCCAGCGAGTGAGATGTCGCGGGTCTCGACCGCGATGTCAGAAGACTTTGTGAAAGCCTGAATGATGGGCAGAAGGGACTGAGTCGCAAGGTATGGGGCCTCGTCGGTCTTGGTGTAGAGAATGGTCGGCTGGGACATGATTTCAGGCAGTTCCTATGCGAAAGCCCGCCCATGGTCAATGCCGTGTCTGAGCTGTCTATTTCGGGGGCGGAATTGGCCTGATGGCTGATCACGGGATTTTTCCAACATGGTTCATGCCCTGAGATGATCTCAGCTCTTACCGGCCTTGATGACCCGCTCATCTCGCTCATTGGGTTCCCTCTTCCATCCACCCTCTTCATGACCTTTCTGCTTTTGGCCTTCCGCAGGACAATAAACATTTGGCGGTCCCGCTGAATCGAGTTAAGTCCCTCTCATGAGTGAAGCCGCGAAGCCCAAGAAAAAAAAGCGCGTAAACGTCCGGCGCCCCGATGTGATGACCCTTGTGCAAGCCGAGGTTGAAAAACACTACCACTCCCCCATCGTCGAAAAATTGCGCGATAACGGAGGCTCCCTCACGATCGGGAAATCTACGGTGCGCCTCGCAGAACAATTCGGGTTTTGCTATGGCGTGGAGCGCGCGATCGACCTCGCTTATGCGGCACGCCGGGTCTTCCCTGACCAGCGGATCTTCCTCATTGGAGAAATTATCCACAACCCCGAGGTCAATAAACAGCTCACTAAGATGGACATTGTCTCGCTTCCTTGGAAAGAAATCACCGAGGAATACGATGACTTGACCGAGGAGGACGTGGTCATTGTCCCCGCCTTTGGGGCCCCCACCACCTTCACCGAAAAGATCGAGCAACAAGGCTGCCATATCATCGACACCACCTGTGGCGACGTCATGAAGGTTTGGCGGCGAGTCCGCACTTATGCCAAGACTGGAGTCACCTCATTCATTCACGGAAAACGTGGTCACGAGGAGACACAAGCCACCGCCTCCCGCGCTACGGGGACCGATGGGAAAGGCCACTTCCTCATCATCCTCACGCTGGAGGAGACGGAATACGTCTGCGACTTTATCCGCAATGGAGGAGACCCTGCCGCCTTCTTAGAGAAATTTCACACAGCCACCTCGGAGGGATTTGATCCACTTCTTCATCTCAAGGAAATCGGGGTCGCCAACCAAACCACGATGCTCAAAAGCGAAACGGAGGACATTCAGAGAAGAATCCGCCAGGCCATCACCGACCGCGATGGAAACGCCGAAAACTTCCAAATGTTTGACACCATCTGTGGGGCGACTCAGGAATGCCAAGACGCGCTCTTTGACATGTTGAACAAGCCCATGGACCTCCTTCTCGTGGTCGGTGGGTATAACAGCTCGAACACGACCCACCTTGTCGAGATTGGGCAGGAAAATTTGCCCACTTACTTTATTCGAGAAGCCTCGTGCTTAGAGTCATTAGAAACCGTGGTCCACTTTGACATTGAAAAAAGCACTGAAATTTCCTCGCCCAATATTCTCGCTGGGTTTGATGACAAAGAGGCCACGATCGGCATCACCGCAGGGGCTTCTTGCCCTGCAAATCTCATAGAAGAAACAATCGTCCGCGCCCTAGCGCTGCGAGGAATCTCGCGTGAAACCATTGAACAAGCCTAACTCCCCTCAGCCCTACCGACTCGATGCTTAATCTCCTCTATCCCGCCGCCCGTTCCATCCTCTTTAAGCTCGATGCAGAGCGGGCCCACCACCTCTCGATGGCGGGACTCCGTGCGACCGAGAAGCTCGGCCTCCTTAAGGCGCTTTCCACTCAGAGCGAAGCGAAGCCCGTCGAAATTTGCGGGCTCACTTTCCCAAATCCAATTGGACTCGCAGCCGGTCTCGATAAGGAAGCCAATACGATCGATGCCCTTGGGTCTCTCGGATTTGGGCACATCGAAGTCGGCACTCTTACTCCGAAACCCCAAGATGGGAATGAGTCGCCCCGCCTCTTCCGCTTGCCAGAGCATCAGGCACTGATCAACCGCATGGGATTTAACAATCCGGGGATCGATGAAGGGATCGCGAACGCTCGCTCTGCCGAATCCTTTAAAGGAATTATCGGCATCAACATCGGAAAAAATAAGATCACCCCGAACGAGCAAGCGAATGATGACTACGCCATCGCTTTCAAAAAAGCCTACCCATGGGCCGACTACATCACCGCTAATTTTTCCTCGCCCAATACCCCCGGCCTCCGCGACCTTCAATCAGAAGACGCCGCCGGCCGCCTACTCGAGGTCCTAAAAAACCACCAAAGCAAACTTCACAAAGAGACCGGACGTTACGTTCCCTTCGCCCTGAAAGTCGCGCCAGATCTCGATGAAACTCAGATTGCAGGACTCTCCCGCGTCTTCCTCGATGGCGGTCTCGATTTCCTCATCGCCACCAACACAACCCTAGCGCGCGACGCCGTAAAAGGTCATGTAAATGCAGAGGAAGCGGGTGGCCTTTCCGGCGCGCCACTGACCAACCATTCCACAGAAGTGATTGGGCAATTCCACAGCGGCATGGGAAAAGACATTCCCATCATCGGAGCGGGTGGCATTTTCACAGCAGAAGACGCCCTTGCCAAGAAAGAGGCCGGAGCTTCACTCGTGCAAATCTACACTGGCTTCGTTTACCGCGGCCCTGCTCTCATCCACGAGATCATTAAAGCTTGGTGACAAATCGGATTTCGCGCTGATGTTGCGCGATGACAATTCATGAAACCGCTTATCAAGGCGCACTCATTGCCGATGCCTTCGCGATGCCAGTTCACTGGTATTATAATCGCGAAGCGCTTGATCAAGATTACCCAGATCTGACAAGCTACCACGCGCCTCTCGCGCACCACCCGGATAGCATTCTCTCGCGCTCTGAATTTACCCCCTTCAATGAGAAGGCCGACATTTTAGGGGACCAAGCTCCCTTCTGGGGCCAGCGGAACGTCCATTATCACCAAAACCTCAAAGCAGGCGAAAACACCGTGAACTCCAAGCTCGCCCGCGCCCTCCACGAGCAAGTCAGCGCACATAAAACCTACAACCCTACCCGCTGGGCCGAGCGCTACATCGAGCTCATGCTCACTCCGGGATGGCATCGTGACACCTACCTTGAGGAATACCACCGCGCTTTTTTCAATCGATATGCCCAAGGAAAAAACATCCTCAAATGCGGTATCTCAGATGAGCACATCGGCGGGCTCGCCACTGTTCCGGCCCTCCTTGCGGCGCTCCCTCCCGGCGATCATCGGCAGACCGTGAAAGATCACCTTGTCATCACTCATCGCCATTCCAATGTCCTCCGAGCCGCGGATTGCCTCACTCGTCTCTTACAAAAAATCAGCGATGGCACCCCACTTCGCGAAGCCCTCATGACCGCCGCCGGTGATTGGTTCTCGACCCGTAAAGCTAACGATTGGTCCCGCCAACCTGACCGCACCATCATCGGAAAACGCCTCAGCCCCGCCTGCTACATCGACCAAGCCTTCCCCGCAGCACTCTACCTTACTTGGAAATATCACGATGACTTCCCCGCCGCGATTATTGCTAATGCAAAGGTTGGTGGCGACAACTGCCACCGGGGCGCGGTCGTTGGCTCACTCGTCGCAGCAGAGGTTTACCG
>JALZWJ010000406.1 GCA_023300065.1 Akkermansiaceae bacterium | reverse complement strand
AGGGTTGTGGAGGGTTGTGGAGGGTTGTGGAGGGTTGTGGAGGGGGGCTTCTTTGGCTCTCGCTTTGCGGCCTTCGCGTCTTTGCGGTGAAATTTAGCTTCGCCAGTCTTAACCGATCAGACTTTGCGGGTCCGCTTCATCGGTGACGCCAAAACCTCCCATGTGTAGGGCCCCTGCGGGGAGGACACCTAGTCGAGGATTGACTTGATGTTTTTAAAGTTCAAGGCGGTAACGCCATCGCTAAATTCCATGTTCTCTCCGTTGAAGACTAGGAATTTTTTGGTGAGTTTCTGAACATTTTCATCGAAATGAAGGAGTCCTTTTTTGAACGAGCGATGGTAAGTGGACGCGGACTTGACCTCGACTCCGGTGAGTCGATTCGGCGGGCCGAAGAGGAGGTCGATTTCGCGGCCATGGCTGTCTCGAAAGAAGTGGAGGGCCGGACGTTTCCCTTGGTTGGTGCGTGTCTTGAGGGCTTCTACTACGACTAGATTTTCGAAAATGTTTCCGACGAGGGGGTCTCGTTCTAGTTGTTCTGGGGTTTCGATTCCCAATAGAAACGCGAGGAGTCCAGGTTCGATAAAATAGAATTTGGGGGATTTGATGACGCGCTTGCTGAAGTTCTCGGAGTAGGGGGTGAGGCGGAAGATGATGAAAGAGGCCTCTAAGATAGATAGCCAGCGCTTGATTGTTTTTCCGTCCACGCCGACGTCGTTCCCAATCGAGGAGTGGTCAAATAATTGGCCAACACGGCCGGCAAGAAGGGTGAGAAACTTCTCAAAGAGGGTGGCGTCTTTTAGCTCGATGAGGAGTCGGACGTCTCGCTCGACGTAGGTGCGGAAGTAGCTGGAATAGGCCGATGACGGCCGTTGGTTTTGATCGTAAATACGCGGTAAGAAGCCCTTCGTAATTGTTTCCGAGAAGTTCTCGGGAGCGATTCCCGCGTTGCTAAGTTCCGAGATTGAAAGGGGGTAAAGAGTGAGGACGGCGGTGCGCCCTGCGAGAGATTGGCTGATGGCCTGACTCAACTCTAGCTGATGGGAACCGGTGAGGACAAAGCGACCGGGAGTGGGATCATCATCTATGATTCCCTGAAGGTAGCTTAGGAGCTGAGGGACTCGCTGAACTTCGTCGAAGATGACGTGATTGGAGTATCGCTTTAGAAATTGCTTCGGATCTTCCTCAGCAATTTGACGGATTTCTGGATTTTCGAGGCTGACGTAGGTGAAGTCTGGAAGGGCGTGGCGAACCAAGGTCGTTTTGCCTGCTTGGCGAGGGCCCAAGACGGTGACTACGGGGAATTCTGACAGGACTGTCATGAGTTCCGGATGGATGTCTCTAGCGATCATGCTGGAGATTAACCTGTGTAATATCGGAATTCAATGCCGGAATTACACAGGATCTCTGAGCGAGGGCTGGTTGAGAGCAGGGAGGACACTTTCCAAAGTGTCCCTCCGTGGGGAGCGTCTAGGCACAAAAAACGACGACATTACTGTCGTCGTTCTGAGGTGAAAAATTTTGGTCGGAGGGGGTTAGTCCTCGTCGCGATCATTGTCACCGCCGCCTTCGCTGTCTGCGGTTTCTTTGATGTCGGTGAGGGCCTCGATGAAATCTCCGAGGATCTCAGCTGGGACCATGATGGTGTCGCGATTCCCGCCGACGTCTTCCGTGATCTTTACCACGCGACCGCGGCTGTTTTCTTTGAGATCGAGAAAGAAAATTTTACGATCAGCGAGGATTTTCTCAGTGTGTAGGACGTCCTGGTTCATGGCTTTTGCGAGTAGAAACTTCACAGGGACATTTCTAAAGTCAACGGGAAATTTCTTTAGAGAAACTGGGAGAAGCCGCAGAAGAGGCGGGAGTTCTCTGAGGGGAGGTCGGGGGCAGGGGTGTTTGAGTCGAGATACTCGCGGCAGGTCGCGAAGAAATCGGCCTTTGTTTTGACGCGGCGGATGTCGTGCTCGAACCCTGCGGGGTGGCCTTGGACGATGTAGATGAGGTTTTTTTTCATCTTCTGGACGTGCTTGTTTTCATCGAAATGGGGGACGACCTTGGCGGTTTCTTCGTAGAGCCGCTCGATGTAGGAGAAGACCATCTGGCCGGTCACGATGGGGGCAGTGCCTCCGGTGAAGGCGGCCCGGAGTTGCTCAAAGATCCACGGGTTACGGATCGCACCCCGGCCGATCATGAGGCCGGCGGCTTTGGTGGAGTCGAGGTAGGCGAGGCCGGTCTGGGCGTTGACGACGTTTCCGTTGGCGATGACGGGGCAGGGCATCTCGGTGACGGCGCGGCGGACCCAGTCATCGTGCACGGGGGTCTGGTAGCGTTCTTTGACGGTGCGGCCATGGATGGTGAGGAGGTCGATGGCGTGTTTTTTGAAGATGTCGAGGAGTATAACAATAATTACTCAGGTAAGTGTGATGTAATGAATATAGAGTATGAGTACTGGAATCTCTCAGATTACGATGGATATATTCAACGATTAACTGATACGCGAGCTATTGCGGATAGATGTGGATTGGAACTAGAGGCTTACATAGGGCAGTTTAATAGCCCTACGGTATCGGTAGAGACTCAAGCTACTACTATTGCAGGTTTGGTGGATCGCCTTCTTGTTCACTCATAAGTTTTGCCCAATACCAAGTACCTATTTAACCCTGTCCGAACGGTTAGATAGCACTACCAAAACGTCTAGATAGTTCTACCTAATCGCCAGCTAAGCTGTGTTCCTTCGATTGTGGGTTAAAGGTCACGGTGTCAGTGTCCAGATTGCGACATTCACTTATGCGGTCGATTCAATTTCGCTCCTATCTACGGCGCTACTCGACATCAAATGGCTTGGGTTTAGACAACACTCACTCTAATTTGGATAGGGACTAAATGT
>JALZWJ010000405.1 GCA_023300065.1 Akkermansiaceae bacterium | reverse complement strand
CCCATTCCCGTGAGATACATGTGGTGAGCCCAAACGATGAACGAGAGGAAACCGAGCACAATGACACCCCAGACCATGGGCTTATATCCCCAGAGTGGCTTCCGAGTGTTACAAGGAATGATCTCCGCGACACAAGCGATGGCAGGAAGAAGGAGGACGTAAACCTCAGGGTGACCGAGGAACCAGAAGAGGTGCTGGAAGAGAAGCGGGCTACCCGAGCCGGAGATGTCGAGAGCGACGTCATCGGCAGCTGAGTAAAGTCCGGTTGGCATGAAGAAACTCGAACCTGTCATGCGATCCATGAGCTGCATGATGCCGGCTGCCTCAAGCGGTGGGAAAGCGAGGAGGAGGAGGAAACCCGTCACGAGCATGGCCCAGACGAAGAATGGGAGGCGCATCCAAGTCAGCCCCTTCGCACGGAGCTGAATGATGGTGGTGATGAAGTTCACCGATCCTAGAAGAGAGGAAGTAATGAGGAGCACCAGTCCGATCAGCCACTGCGTTTGACCCGCCAGCAACTGATTCACGATCTGTCGATCCGCGTAGCCCGCCAGTGGGGAGTAGTTTGTCCAACCGGACTTTGCCGCGCCGGACTCCATGAAGAAACTCATGCACATCACGAGGCCACCTGCGAGGTAGACCCAGAAGCTCGCCATGTTGAGTTTCGGGAAGGCCATATCGGGAGCACCGATTTGGAGGGGTGTGACGTAGTTACCAAAGGCCGCAAAACCGAGAGGCACGACGCCGAGGAAAACCATGATCGTTCCATGCATCGCACCGAACATGTTATAGGTCTCCCCTGTCACGCGGCCGTCATCTAACCAGCGGCCTTTCCAGCCATCAGTGAAGATCCAGCTGAGATACCCGGGAAGAGGCTCATGGGGATAGGCGATGCTCCAGCGCATCACGATCATTAGGAAGAAACCGAAAAGCAGAAAGGCACCCGCAGCGAGGCCATACTGAATTCCGATCGTCTTGTGATCGGTTGAAAAAAGATACTTCTTCCAGAAAGGAAGAACGTGGTGGTGATCGTCGTGATCGTGGGAGTCCGCGCTCATTATCGTAGTCTATGGTCGAGGTAAAAAAATTATTCAGCAGCTGGGACAGGCTCCCATGTTTCAGGATCAAAAAGCGTGTCTGGGTCCAAAGTGTCACCGGGAAGCATTTTGTCGTGATTTTTCTGCAACTCTTCTGCGGTGGTCGGCTTGCCGCCACGCTTCTTAGAAATCGCGAGGGCATTCTCAGCCATCTCAGGAGTGACCAAGCTTGCATCGTTCCCCCAAGAGGTGCGGATGAAAGTCATGATAGAGGCAAGTTCCTTCGGGCCAAAATTGGCACCAATCGCTCCCATGTTGTTATTGTAGTCAACGCCTGCAACTTTAATGGGACCGCCCACTCCATTGTGGATGATCATGGCGAGCTGTTCGGTATTGCCGGTGACCCACTCAGAGCCTGCAAGAGGAGGATAGACACCGGATTGACCTGCACCACTCGCTTGGTGGCAACTTGCACACGCTGAGTAGAGCTTCTGACCTTCTTTTTGAAGAAGGGCTAAAACACTAATTGGTGGGATGATTGTCTCTTCTTCGACCGGAGACTTGCCACGCACGTGGTCCGTCTTAGTCAGTTCATCGTATCCAAAGAAAGAACCACCCTGCCCCAGGACAGCACCGCCCACGAGGACGACGATACCGGACACTAAGATGAGCCAGAGTGAGACAGCCTCCATTCCGTTTTCACGGACGGACTTTTCACGCCCGACAGCGGGAGAGGAATCTTTGATGGCACCGTGGGCCTCGGAGACGTTAATAGTCTCGTCGAGGTCGGGTCGCAAATCGTTTGTTGATTGAGAATCAGCCATGAACTTATTCTGTTACAGGAGCCTGGGGATTTTGATTAAGAACCGCAGGCAAAGGCTGCCTGAGGGTGTCTTTTCTAAGTGAAACCAGATAACTGGCTAACTGACGGGCCCGGTCGTTCGGTCGAACGCCCTTTCCGTCTTCGATCTGCACAGGGAGGAGACCTCCTCCAGCGCCGTGAACCTCAACAACATTGAAGAGGTTCTTTTTGGAAGGACAGCTGGAACGCTCCTTGATGTCCTGAGAACCGATACGGTAGTTTTTG
Source organism: Akkermansiaceae bacterium (assembly GCA_023300065.1). GTDB lineage: Bacteria > Verrucomicrobiota > Verrucomicrobiia > Verrucomicrobiales > Akkermansiaceae > SW10. Next base: position 886 of record JALZWJ010000405.1, on the reverse strand, counting down.
ACCCCACGCGGGTTATAAAGGTGGCGGAGGATCCAATCTTCCGGTGAATCGCCGGTGCCCTTAAGGTGAGTCTCAAGGCGACGACCGAGGTTTGAAAGATCAGGACCAACTCGGCTCATGCCGATGTGAGCGACGTCTTCACCATCGAAATCCCACGCAGTGGTCTCACGGCGAGTGTCGGCATTATCGGCAGACTTACGGAGTCCAGCCCATTCGTCGCGGAAAACATCGTTTCCAGCATAAGTGGGGCGGATGAGCTGGGTGTGACATTGGTAGCAGCCCTCTTGACCGTAGATCTTAGAACCCTCATTAATGCGTCCATCGCGCTTCAGGACAAAATTCCCGGTGACCGCTGCCCCTTCCTCGTAAGGAATGGGATCCATAGAACGCATGGTGGAGAACGGGATCACCACCGCGACGAGCCATGGGAGGCCGAAGCTTGCGAGCAAACCGATGATAAATGCTTTAAAAGTCATGGTGAAAATAGAAATGGTAGCGATTAAGCAGAAACGGATCCGATGTTGTCGATCTCACCCTCTGGGCCGTGCGGGCTATCACCGTGATGACCTTTCAGAAGAGTCGGGTGGGAGGAACGACGTCCGAGGCGGGCCCACATGAGAAGTAGGTGGAGGCAGAAGAAAAGATTGGCGAAGAGAAGGAAGGCCCAAGCAATCGTGACACCCCAACCATACTGACTCGCGCGTTCCGCCATAGTGGCGAAAGGTTGCGCGACATCTTCGATCCCCTGCCCCTGTGTGACACCACCGACGACGGCGCAGATCACGATAGAAGCTACTCCATAGAGTGAGAGGAAAAAGTGCCAAGAGATAAAGCGGCGGGAAAGCCACTCGCGTCGCATGATGCGGGGAACAATGAAGTAGATCGC
>JALZWJ010000404.1 GCA_023300065.1 Akkermansiaceae bacterium | reverse complement strand
AAGAAGAAGAAAGACCAACTCACTGACCAGCTCACTGAGAAGCTTTCCGACATCCTCCTTGGAGAGAAAATCCCACTCGACGTCGTGAATGCGCAGTCCGGTGAGATCATCATCCCAGCGAACCGTAAGATCACCAAGACCCTCCTCCGAAAGTTGGCGTCGGTCTATGATCACATTGAAATCGATCCTTCCCCGATCCGTAACAAGATCCTCGAAATCATCTCTAGCTTCGAGAGTCGCTTCGCCGAGCTCGACGGAGATCGCGAACGCCGCCTTGACCAGATCGAGAGTGGTGACGAGATCGACCCAGGTGTCGTGAAGGAAGTGAAAGTCTTCGTTGCCGCTAAGCGCAAGCTCAGTGTTGGTGATAAGATGGCTGGTCGTCACGGAAACAAGGGAGTTGTCTCGGTCATCGTGCCAGAAGAGGACATGCCTTACCTTTCTGACGGAACGCCAGTCGATATCTGCCTCAACCCTCTCGGTGTTCCATCCCGTATGAACGTGGGACAGGTTCTAGAGACTCACCTCGGTGTCGCTGCGAAAGCCCTCGGCTTCAAAGTGGCAACTCCAATTTTCGATGGTATCCACGAGGATCGCATCTGGGAATACATGTCTGAAGCTAAGAAAGTCGATGGTCAAAAAATCATCGGTGACAGAGTCACACATAAGGCCCGTGAACGTAAACCAGATGAACCTACGCAAGCAGGCTTCACCTGGATTGGTGATGGCAAAGACGGATCAATCGCCGGTAAGTCCACTCTTTATGATGGACGTAACGGAGAAGCAATCCACCAGCCCGTTGTGGTCGGCATCATTTACATGTTGAAGCTCGGTCACCTCGTCGCCGATAAGATCCACGCTCGTGCCGTTGGTCCATACTCACTTGTTACCCAGCAGCCGCTTGGTGGTAAGGCCCAGTATGGTGGTCAACGATTCGGTGAGATGGAGGTATGGGCACTCGAAGCCTATGGCGCAGCCTACACCCTGCAGGAACTCTTGACGGTGAAGTCAGATGACGTGCAAGGCCGAACCCGCATCTACGAAGCAATCGTGAAAGGGGATAATCAACTCGAAGCAGGAACTCCTGAGAGTTTCAACGTTCTCATCAAAGAGATGCAGTCACTCGGACTCGATGTTCGACCCGGACGTTCCGGATCGGAAACCGGGGCTAAAGCCGCGGATGAATTTTCACTCGATGATCTCACGCTCTAAATCAACCTCAACCCATAACCTAATAACCAAAAACTAGTAATCTAGTAACTAATATCATGAGTGTTGAAACTAATCTTCGCGAACTTTACGGAGTCGATAAAAAGCCAGATCCCTTTGATCAGGTCGCTATCACCGTCGCAAATCCAGAAACCATCCGGGGCTGGTCCCAGGGTGAGGTGCTCAATCCAGAAACCATCAACTACCGGACATTCAAGCCGGAGAAGGGTGGCCTCTTCTGTGAGAAAATCTTCGGACCGACCCGTGATTGGGAATGTGCCTGTGGAAAATACAAGCGCATCAAACACAAGGGCACCGTCTGTGACCGTTGCGGCGTTGAAGTGACCTTGAGCCGCGTTCGTCGTGAGCGCATGGGCCACATCGACCTTGCTGTTCCAGTCTCCCACATTTGGTTCTACAAGTGTATGCCTTCCCGCATCGGCCTTGTCCTCGACATGACCGCCCGCGAACTGGAACGTGTCATTTACTATGAGGACTACCTCGTCACTGAGCCTGGTAAGACTGCTCTCGAGCATGGCCAGCTCCTCACTGAAGGTGAACTTCGTGATGCTGAGGACGACTACGGTGATGAAGCCTTCCGCGCCGGAATGGGTGCTGAGGCGATCCGTGATCTCCTCTCCCAGGTGAAGCTTGAACCCCTCATCATTGAGCTTGAGGAGGCAATGGAAGCGACTCGTTCGAAGCAGAACCGTAAGAAACTCGCTAAGCGCCTCAAGCTTGCTCGTGGTTTCCTACAGTCCAACTCACGTCCTGAGTGGATGATCATGACGATTCTCCCAGTCATTCCTCCTGATCTTCGCCCGCTTGTTCCTTTGGAAGGTGGCCGCTTTGCGACCTCCGATTTGAACGACCTCTACCGTCGTGTCATTAACCGGAACAATCGTTTGCGTAACCTCATGCAGCTCAAGACCCCTGAGGTCATCATCCGTAACGAGAAGCGCATGCTTCAGGAAGCGGTAGATGCTCTCTTCGATAACGGCCGTCATGGTCGTGCGGTCACGGGCGCTGGAAACCGGGCTCTGAAGTCCCTTTCCGACATGTTGAAGGGTAAAGGCGGTCGTTTCCGTCAGAACCTTCTTGGTAAGCGAGTCGACTACTCTGGTCGCTCCGTTATCGTGATTGGACCTGAGCTTAAGTTGAACCAGTGTGGTCTTCCTAAGAAGATGGCGTTGACACTCTTTGAGCCCTTCATCATTCGTCGCCTGAAAGAGCTTGGCTACTGCCACACTGTTCGTTCAGCTAAGAAGATGATCGATCGCAAGACGACTGAAGTCTGGGATATCCTCGCTGAGGTGACCAAAGGACACCCAGTCATGTTAAACCGTGCGCCGACTCTTCACCGTCTCTCCATCCAGGCCTTCGAGCCCGTTCTGATTGAGGGATCAGCAATCCGTCTGCACCCACTCACATGTGGTGCTTACAATGCTGACTTCGACGGTGACCAGATGGCGGTGCACGTTCCACTTTCCGTGGAAGCACAGATGGAGTGCCGCCAGCTTCTGCTAGCGACAAATAACATCTTCTCGCCTGCGAGTGGACGTCCCGTGATCACTCCTTCTCAGGACATCATTTTGGGAACGTACTACCTCACATGGTCTAAGGTCCGCACACCAAAGGAGATCGAGAAGCTCGGTCACCTGTCCCTCTTCGCTGACACCACGGAAGTGGAGTTTGCGATTGCGAACCGCAAGGTCGACTACCACCAGCCGATTCGCCTTGCGAACCCCGACTTTGGCAAAGACACCGTCTTTGGCGATAAGGAATCCAAGGTGATCCAGACCACTCCTGGTCGCGTTCGTTTCAACGAAATTTGGCCTGAAGGCGTTGGTTTCTTCAACAACAACGTTGGTAAAGGGCAAATCGGAGATATCATTTGGCGCTGTTACCAGCAAGCCGGTGGTAAAGAGACTGTCAAGACCATGGATCAGCTTAAGGAATTAGGCTTTAAGGAGGCGATGCGCTCCGGTTGTTCCATTGGTATCGTCGACATGGTGATTCCTGAGGAAAAGCCAGCTGAACTTAAGACGGCTTACTCCGAAGTGGAGACCGTTAATAAGCAGTATCGTAACGGTGTCATCACCAACGGTGAGCGTTACCAGAAAGTGGTCGATATTTGGACTCGCGCTGGTGACAATATTGCCAACGCTCTCTATCGTAAACTTGAGTTTAACGAGGGTAAGGAAAAGGCCAACTCACTCTTCATGATGGTTGACTCTGGCGCTCGTGGTAACAAGAACCAGATCAAGCAGCTCTCTGGGATGCGAGGCCTCATGGCCAAGCCTTCTGGTGAGATCATTGAGCGTCCGATTACCTCGAACTTCCGCGAAGGTCTCTCCGTGTTGGAGTATTTCATCTCGACTCACGGTGCTCGTAAGGGACTCGCTGATACGGCTCTGAAGACTGCTGACTCGGGTTACATGACTCGTAAGTTGGTTGACGTTTCTCAGGACGTGATCCTCACCGAGCCCGATTGCGGCACGGTCAAGGGCATCACGGTCCACGCCATCTACTCAGGTGACGAGGAAGCAGCAACTCTCCAGTCACGCATCTATGGGCGGACTTCTTGTGAGACAGTTAAGGATCCCGTAACTGGTAAAACACTCGTTAAGACAGGTGAACTCATGGACGAGGAGACTTCCATCGCCGTTGAGAACATCGGTCACGAGCGTCTCAAGATCCGCAGCCCGCTCACTTGTGAGTCTGAGCGCGGATGTTGTCAGGCGTGTTACGGTCTGAACCTTGCCACCGGAAACCTTGGTAAAATCGGTGAAGCCGTTGGTATTATTGCGGCTCAATCGATTGGTGAGCCAGGAACTCAGTTGACCATGCGAACCTTCCACTCCGGTGGTGTTGCGCTCGGTGCGACTAAGCAGCCTGAGATCAAAGCGAAGAGCAAAGGTGTCGCCTTTTATAAGGAACTCCGCACCGTAAAGGATGTGGATGGCAACTTCGTAGTTCTCAACAAAAACGGCTCCCTCCTCGTTCGCGATAAGGATGGCCTCGAGCTTGAGTCTTACAATGTTGTCATCGGTTCTGTCATCTCCGTCGAAGACGGGGGAGACGTTAAGAAAGGTCAGTCCATCTTGACTTGGGATCCTCACTCTGTCCCCATTATCGCCGAGTCCGGTGGTAAGGTAGAGTTCCGCGACATGATCACCGGAATTACCGTCCAGTCCGAAACGGACAAAGCGACGGGTAAGAAAGGCATGACCGTCACGGAGCACAAAGAGGATTTGCACCCGCAGATTGTCATCACTGACCCTAAGACCAAGGAAGTTCTTCATAGCTACTCCATCCCCGTCGGCGCTCACCTTTCCGTGAAGGAAAACGCGAAGATCGCTGGGGGTGTTCAGCTCGCTCGAACTCCACGTAAGGTTGCCAAGACTGGTGATATTACCGGTGGTCTTCCTCGTGTTGCTGAGCTCTTTGAGGCTCGTCGCCCGAAGGATGCTTGCGTCATCTCTAAGCTCGACGGTGAAATCTCCTTTGGAGGCACCGTTCGTGGTAAGCGTAAAGTCATCGTCACGCACTCCGAGTCCGGCGAAACTGCCGATCACCTTGTCGCAATGGGCAAGCACATGATCGTTGGTGAAGGCGACATGGTTGTCCGCGGTGATCAGATTACCGAAGGCCCAGTTGCCCCCGAGGATCTCCTCGAGGCATGTGGTCCTCAGGCTCTGCAAGAGCACCTCAATAACGAGGTCCAGACGGTTTACCGTTCGCAGGGTGTGGAGATCAACGACAAGCACATCGAGATCATCATTCGTCAAATGCTCCGCAAGGTGAAAATCACCGAGCCAGGCGATACCGAATTCCTCTGGGGTGACCAGATCGAGAAGACAACCTTCAAGCTCGAGAACGACCGAGTCAGCGCCGAGGGTGGTAAGCCCGCCGAAGCTGAGCCCGTTCTTCTTGGTATCACGAAGGCGTCCATCGAAACTGAGTCCTTCATCTCCGCCGCTTCATTCCAGGACACCACCCGTGTTCTTACGGAAGCTGCGACTCTCGGTAAGATTGATACCCTCCGTGGCTTCAAAGAGAACGTCATTCTCGGACACCTCATTCCTGCTGGAACCGGTTTCCCTATCCACAAGGCATCAGACTTCGAGATGACTGTCGAAGAGCCCGAGCCAGTTGTAGTGCCTTCTGAAGATGGCCCACTTGCCGTCGACGGAGAAGCTTCCGGCGCACCAGCTGCTCCCGTTCCTGACATCGCCGTTGGCGAGTAAGGAGCCTCAGCGAGAGGACAAAAAACTTCAAAGCCCCGTCAGCGAAAGCTGCCGGGGCTTTTTTTGTGTCCCCCCAGTCCCTAGAAAGGAGCCGTGGCGCCCCGCCACTTCGGTTCACGCGTCCAGACGACCGAGCCTGCTACGGCAAAAGGTCGATAAGCGGCGAGGGCGCCACGACTCCTTTCCTACCACTCGCACCACTAAATCTTCGACAACGGATAGATACTGACCGCCACCCCAGGGCTCGCCAACGATGACACCGGCGCTCCTGCAATCTCAAATCCCTCCCAGACAAACGGAGCCATGCTGATTTGCGGAACCTCAACCTCACAAAAAAGATACGGTTCATGGTTCACCTGTCCGCAATAGAGCAACCCTTTCCCCGCATCCGAAAACAAGAGATACCGCTCTAGCAGAAAGAACTCCAAAGACCCCGGCTCTGCCGTTTTGAAATCTCTCATCTGCGGATATTTAAAAACCGCCTCCTCGCTCTGCCCCTTCCGATGACATCGATAAAGATCCCCCTCACGAGACATCCGCGCGTGTTGATAGGGGAGGTGAAAGAATCTCCGCGCCACCTCTACTGCAATCGGCTGATGACAATCGAGTGAAAAGAACCAAACCCCCGGGCGTCCATTCTCATCATGCACATAGGTCCGCACGTTGAGTTCCAAAAAATGTGAAAGCCACGGCACGGCTGGCAAAAAACGCGGGCGGACCTTCTCCATGAAAAAAGGAACGATCCCGAGGTAAGCCTTTCCCTCATGCAGATCGACCGTAAGCCCATCCGGAAGCCGCGCCGCAATGATCTCGGGATCCACCTCCCAATGAAGAAAAAGTAAATCACTCCAAGTCTGAAACATCACCGGCGAGCGAGAAGGCTTCTCGCGCACCGCAAGTCGGTCAGGCATGGTGGGGGAGTGAATCATCTCGCTGATTTATAATAGCATTTCCCGAATCGGCAACGCTTGCAATTCCCTCAGTCACCTGTTTTATCTTGCCGCCTCATGGCCGACGAAAAAGAACGCAAGACCCTCGATGAACGCCACCAGATGTCTGATCTGGAGCGCCTGCGCCACTCCTGTGCCCACGTGCTCGCGACGGCTGTCTCTCGCATTTGGCCAGATGCCCAATTCGCGGCCGGTCCCCCCGTTGAGGGCGGATTCTATTACGACGTTGATTTGAAGCACCGCATCACTCCGGATGACTTCGCTCAGATCGAGGTTGAGATGAAAAAAGTGGTGAAGGAGAATGCCACTTTCGAACGCGTGATCGTCTCCCGTGACGAGGCGATGGTTCTCGCGAAATCTGGTCGCCTCGCCTCCGTGGCCGAGCGCGATGTAGAGTCAGTTTTTAAAGTCGATCTCCTCAATGACATTCCTGAAGGCGAGGAGATCTCGATCTTCAAGAACGGCGATTTCTGGGACCTCTGTGCCGGTCCTCACGTGGGACGCACCGGTAACTGCAAAGCCTTCAAGGTGATGTCCGTTGCGAGCGCTTTCTATAAAGGTGACTCAGATAACCAGTCCCTCCAGCGGATTTACGGAACCTGTTTCAAAAACAAGACAATGCTAGAGGAGCACTTGGAGAAACTTGAAGAGGCCAAGAAGCGCGATCACCGTCGCCTCGGTAAGGAGATGAATCTATTCACCTTCGACGAGACCGTGGGGCAGGGGCTTCCACTCTGGAAGCCGAAGGGCGGCATCATCCGCCGTCAGCTGCAGGACTTCATTACTGAAGAGTTGGACAAGCAGGGCTACTTCCAGGTCTTCACCCCGCACATCGGGAAGCTCGGTCTCTATAAAACTTCCGGTCACTTTCCTTACTACGAGGAGAGCCAATTTCCACCAATCGTGGAGCGCGATGCGATTAAGCAACTCGCCGATGATGACGCGAAGTGCAGCGACCTTCTGAACTATATTTCCACCGGCGAGATCGAGGGCTTCCTCTTAAAGCCGATGAACTGCCCACACCACATCAAGATCTTTGATAGTGAGCACCGTTCTTACCGCGACCTCCCAGTGCGCCTTGCGGAATTCGGCACGGTGTATCGTTGGGAGCAGTCGGGGGAACTCGGCGGCCTGACTCGGGTGCGCAGTTTTACGCAAGATGACGCCCACCTTTTCTGCACGCCAGAACAAGTGGGGGAGGAGATCCAAGGTTGCCTTGGTCTTGTCAAAAAAGTCCTGAGCACCCTTGGTATGACCGACTACGCAGTCCGTCTTTCCCTTCGCGATCCTGACAGCGACAAATACGTGGGAGACCCTGAAAACTGGGATAAGGCAGAGGCCGCCCTGCGTGAAGCGGTCCAGACTCTTGGTGTCGAATACACGGAGGAGCCTGGCGAGGCCGCATTCTACGGACCTAAGATCGACTTCGTGGTGAAGGACGTGATCGGCCGTGAGTGGCAACTCGGAACCGTGCAGGTCGATTACAACCTCCCTGAGCGTTTCAATCTCAGCTACGTCGGCTCTGATAATAAGCCTCACCGCCCGGTCATGATCCACCGCGCGCCCTTCGGTTCGCTGGAGCGCTTCGTGGGACTGCTCATTGAGCACTTCGAGGGCAAGTTCCCAACGTGGCTCGCGCCAGAACAGGTGCGTGTCCTCCCCATCTCTGAGAAGTATGAGGATGAGGCGAATGCCCTCGCGAAAGAGCTGGCAGAGGCCGGAGCCCGCGTCTCGGTCGATCACGCAGGTGATAAGATTGGGGCTAAGATTCGACTTGCCCGCATGGACCGGATTCCTTATCTTGCCGTTCTAGGAGCACGCGAGGTGGAAGAAAAAACCGTCAGCGTGCGCCATCGAGATCAAGGCGATCTCGGCAGTATTCCCGCGAATGACTTCGTCAGTAAGATTTCCCAAGACATCTCTAGCCGCTCTCTCTGATGAGCGGCCCTCATCCACGCACGCAATGTCCGTATGAGAGATGACTCTTGCACCCGCCCTCATTTGGGCGATATTATTTCTCGATGTTTCGTAGATTTACGTCTCAAGCATCAGACTCCAACCGCAACCAGCTAAGACCATAGCCAAGAAAAAGAAGAAGTTCAAAAGAGCACGCCGGGATATGACCCGAGTGAACGATCGTATTCGTGCTCCAAAAATCCGCGTCGTTTACGGCGAGGATAGCCAACAGCTCGGTGTCATGACGACGCGCGAGGCCATCGATAAAGCAAAATCCGTGGGGCTAGACCTCGTGGAAATTGCTCCGAAGGCTGATCCGCCCGTTTGCCGCATCGTAGATTACGGCAAGTATAAATATGAGCAGTCTAAGCTTAAGAAGACTTCGAAAAGCAAAGGTCCAGTGAAGATGAAGGAAGTGAAATTCCGCGTCCGCACCGAAGAGCATGACTACAACATTAAGTGTGCCCGCGCCGAGAAATTCCTCGATGAAGGAAACAAGGTCCGCGTTCAGTTGCAGTTCCGTGGGCGTGAGAACGCGCACCGAGATATCGGTTTCGTTGTCATGGAGCGGGTCAAGAATGACCTCCTCGGGATGGGCCACGTCGATATGGAGCCAAAGCTCGCTGGCCGTGCCATCGGTATGGTTCTTTCTCCGATCCCTGCTGAGAAGCGGGTCCGTAAATTCATGCTCTCCCACGGTGAACTCATCCACGAGGATGAAGCTAAGGATCACGAGTTCGAGGACTCCGACGAAGCTGAAGATGTGGAAGAGGGCGAAGAGCACGACTCCACTGAAGAGCAAGAGGGTGAAGAGGAGTAAAATCCTGCACTCTGCATTCTGATGCTGCTCCTGTTTGACATAGACTGCACCCTTGTTGATACGGGTGGTGCAGGTATGGGTGCGCTGAGTGAGGCCGCGCTTGAGGTCTTCGGTAGCGAGGGCCCACCGCTCGACCTTGCCGGTAGCACTGACAGCGGCATTGTCCGTGGGCTTTTTGATCACTTTAAATTGCCCTATGACGCTGCCTTGGAGGAGAAATTTTACCAAGTCTATCTCCCCAAACTGGAGCGTAATCTCGATGATTCCAGTTTTGGTGGGAAAGTGCTAGCGGGCGTTCCTGACCTCATTGTGCGCCTCGAAGATGAGGGCCACACCTTGGGCCTCATGACGGGGAATATCGAACGGGGAGGGGTCATTAAATCAAGCCACTACGGCTTGGCGGGACACTTCGCCTTTGGCTCCTATGGAGACGATCACTGGGACCGTAATAAGCTCGGCCCCATCGCGCTTGCCCGCGCAGAAGCTGCCACCGGAAAGAGCTTCGCGCCAGATGAGATCCTCGTCATCGGCGATACTCCAAAAGACGTCGCCTGCGCTCACGCCTTCGGTGTGAAGTGCGTCGCCGTTGCCACTGGGGCCTTTAATGAAGAGCAGCTTAATGCCTGCGGAGCAGATCGCGTGGTCTCTGATCTCGTCGATTTTGCGCTCTAGTGCTTCTCTTGGCTGAAGTCCAAAAGTATCCCAGCCCAGCCTAACAGGCTGGGTTTTTTGGTTGGGTGGAAAGGCGGGCTCCTTTGCGAATCAAGCTCACTTAGAAGCGGAAATCTGCGCCGAAGTAGAGTTTTCGGGCGGTTTCGTTGTGCACGAGTTCGTCGGAGGTTCCCTCGATCATGACTTTCCCTTCGACGAGGAGGGAGGCGCGGTCGACGATTTCGAGGGTTTCTCGTACTTGGTGGTCGGTGATGAGAATAGAGAGGCCGTCTTGGTCGCGGAGTTCGCGGATGATTTTGTGGATTTCTTGGACCGCGATGGGGTCGATACCAACGAAGGGCTCATCTAGGAGGAGGAGCTTTGGGTCGGTGCAGAGGCAGCGGGCCAGTGAGAGGCGGCGTTTCTCACCACCCGAGAGGGCGAGAGCCGTAGATTTCCGCACGTGGTCGATGCCGAAGCGCTCTAGAAGCGAGCTAGCCTTAGCGTTCCGGTCGCGGCGGGACATTCCCTTACGGGTTTCTAGGACGGCGAGGAGATTATCTTCCACGCTGAGTTTACGGAAGATGGATTCTTCCTGGGGCAGGTAGCCCATGCCGTGGCGGGCCCGTCTGTGCATGGGTTGGCGGGTGATCTGTTTTCCCTGAAAGCAGACGCGTCCGTGATCTGGGCGGACTAAGCCTGCCACCATGTAGAAGGTGGTGGTTTTACCGGCGCCGTTTGGCCCGAGGAGGCCGACGATTTCGCCGGGATTGACGCGTAGGCGGACTTCATCGACGACCTTGCGGCCTCCGTATGATTTTTGGAGTCCTTCGACTTCGAGTAATGGCTCCTGCTCTGAGCGTAAATGAGTGCTCATCTATTTTTTTGTGCGGTCACGGACGCTCATGCTCCAGTTTCCTTTGCTGAACTGGACGGTGAGGTTACTTTTGCTGGGGTCTGCGCTGGGCTCAATCTTGACGATGGCCCAGGCATCCTTGGTGGTGGATGAAGATTGGATGAGTGGTTCCTCTGAATCTTTGTCATAGGGGTCACCGGAAATGAAGGCGAGTTTGTCGCCACGGATCGTGATCGTTCCGTCTTCCTTCGGGTTCAGGGGATTGCTTTCGAAGAGCGCGCGGTCACCGCCGAGGAAGAATTTTTTCCCTTTGCTGACTCCTTCGATACGGATTTTCCCATTTGCGGTGACTTGTTTGAGGTCGCCGAAGCCGGTGAAGTTTTTGAGCGGGCCGTTTTCTTTTTTAGGGTCCGTCTTTCCGGTTTTCTTTTCCTTGGGAGGAGGTTGGTTGAAGATGACTTTGAGATCCTTGTTACAGGTCATTTTGATTCCCTGGGCTTTGATGGTGATGTTTCCAAAGTAGGCGATTTCCAGCGCTTCACTGTCGAGGTAGGCTCCTTTGTCAAAGTCGATGGACATATCGGACGGGCCGTTTTTGAAGAGCGCATCCAGTGGATCTGGTTTTGGCGCAGGGAGTGGGTCGGCAACCTGAGTGAGGAGCTCGGTCTTACCGACTTTGAGCAGATATTCGGCGACGCGCTGGGCAAGGGCGGCGTTGTTTAACTCTGCTTTCGCGAATTGCTCATCGGCATCCAGGTGCGGCGCAAGCCGTGGCGCGACAAGACGCTCGAAGGTTTCGAGATGCGCCGGGTCGATTTCTGGAGGGGCTGCGATGAGCATTTGCATCGCGGCAGAGAAGGGGAGAAGGGGGCTAAGATTCATCGTGGTCTTTGATCGTTTGGGAAGAGTGTAACGGGTGACGCCAGGCCCTAGGAAAAGGGCTTGGCCAGTTTTGAGAGTAAAGATGGCTCCGTTTGAGCGGGTCGCGAAGGAGTCATCGGCACTCCTCATGATGAGCTGTCCTGAGGTGACGAGCTGTTGTTCCCCGACGTGGTATTGCGCCTTGGGGATGGTGGTGGTGCTGCTGATTTCGCCGCTTTTATCAAAGAGGAGAAGCGTTAGATTTTCGCCATTGAGGCGTTGTAGTTGTGAGGGATCGAGATCCGGGTCGAGGTCTGGGTCTGCTCCCTCGACCGTCATTTGCTTTGCGGTGAGGAGGGAGACCTGATGTTTGTTTTTACCGTAGTAGG
>JALZWJ010000403.1 GCA_023300065.1 Akkermansiaceae bacterium | reverse complement strand
GAAGTCACTCAACAGGTCTTTGAAAAACTCGTCGAAGAGCACACCTTTGACCCCTGCTTCGTCACCCACGTCGACTCCAAGCTCATCCCCCTCGCCAAAGAGAACCCAGAAAACCCCGCCGTGATCGACGTCTACGAACTCATCATCAATGGCCAAGAAATCTCCCCCGGCTACTCCGAGCTCAACGACCCCGACGTCCAACGCCGCCGCCTCCACGAGCAATCCGGCGGTGAAGCTCAAGAAATCGACGAAGACTTCGTCGAAGCCCTCGAGCACGGCATGCCACCCGCAGGCGGCATCGGCATCGGCATCGATCGCCTCATCATGCTCCTCACCGGCGCACCAACGATCCGCGACGTCGTCCTCTTCCCGCAGCTTAAGCGCAAGGACTGATCAAGCCCCACCCCTTTTCAAAGCCCGTGCCCGCCCAGTCGGTCACGGGCTTTTTTGTGGGCGATTCTCTCATCGCGTATTTTGACTTTGCGCTTATCCTTGGCCTCAATGCACATCCTCCTCACCGGCGCCAACGGCTACATCGGCATGCGCCTCCTCCCCACCCTCCTTGAGGCAGGACACCGCGTCACCGGGATCGTGCGGTCCATCTCCCGCTTCCCTTCTTCCCAATTCCAACAGTTCATCGAAAGCCATCAACTCACCCTCCTCGAGGGTGATTTCCTCGGCAAACTCCCGCCCGCTCCCTCCGATCTCGATGCCGCTTACTACCTCCTCCACTCCATGGGATCTGGCAGCGACTTCGCCCAGCGTGAGTCCGACTGCGCCCGCCGCTTCGCCGAGTGGGTCGACTGCAAACAAGTCATCTACCTCAGCGGCCTCGTCCCAAAAGGCGCGCTCTCCGCCCACCTCGCCTCCCGCGAGAAAGTCAACGCCCTCCTCCGCGAGGGGCCCGTCCCAGTCACCACCCTGCGTGCCTCTATCATCGTCGGGTCCGGCTCCGCCTCCTTCGAGATCATCCGCGATCTTGCCGAAAAACTCCCCTTCATGATCACCCCAAAATGGGCCGGTAATCGCTGCCAACCCATCGCCATCCGAAACGTCATCGGCTACCTCACCGGCGTTCTGGGTCAGCAAAAAACCCTCGCCCAAGAGTTCGATATCGGAGGGCCAGACGTCCTCACCTACCGCGAACTCCTCCTCGGATATGCCCAGGCCCGCGACCTCAAACGCTACATTATCCCAGTCCCATTCTTCACCCCCGGCCTCTCCGCCCGCTGGCTCTACCTCGTCACCGCCGCCAGCTACCCCTTGGCCAAGTCACTCGTCCAATCCCTCATCAACGAGACCGTCTGCCATGACACCCGTATCCAAAAAATCGTCCCCCAAGACCTCCTCACCTACCAACAATCCATCGGCAAAGCCTTCGTCCGCATCGCCCAAAACAAAGTCCCCTCCTCTTGGTTCGATTCCCTCGCCTCCGGCAAGCTCGACCCCGCCTTCCTCCAATCCGTCCAAGTCCCCTCTCATGGCGTCCTCTTTGATCGTCAAGCCGTCCCCCTCACCACCGACCGCGCCGCCGCCATCACCGCCGTCTGGTCCCTCGGCGGAGCCAATGGCTGGCCCTCTATGAACTGGGCTTGGAAACTCCGTGGCTGGATGGACCGCCTCTCCGGCGGCACCGGCATCCGTCGCGGCCGACGCCACCCCACCGAACTCAACGCAGGCGATGCTCTCGACTTCTGGCGCGTCCTCCTCGCCGATCAAACCACCACCCCCCACTCCGCCCGCCTCATCCTCCTCGCCGAAATGAAAATGCCCGGCGAAGCTTGGCTCCAATTCGAGATCACAAAAGACCAACTCATCCAAACCGCCACCTTCCGCCCAAAGGGCCTCCTAGGCCGCGCCTATTGGTATGCCATCCTCCCTCTCCACTGGATCCTCTTCCCCCTCATGGCCAAGCGCCTCGCCAATGGCGGTGAACGACGATGAACGGGAGCTTTAAATCCCCTCTGCCAACTTCTCCACGAGAAACTCCAGCTCAGAATCAGTAACACTCAGCGGCGGCATCATCACGATGGTGTTTAAAATCGGCCGCGTCAGCACCCCGCGCTCCCGGAGTTTTTGGCAAAATTCCTGGCCGCATCCCTCGATATCAAAACCGATCACTAAGCCCACTCGCCGGACTTCTTTCACGTAGGGTAGCTCACGGATCTGGGCTTCTAGAAAACTCCCTTTGCGCTCCACATCAGCAAGAGTGTTCTCTTTATCAAAGACCGCCAGACTTGCTAGCGCAGCCGCACAACCTAGAGCATTCCCGGTATAGCTATGGCCGTAATAGAACGTCCGATCTGGACCTTTGAATCCCTCATAAATCTCCCCCGTAGTCAGAGTCGCCGCGAGAGGCATCGTCCCACCGGTCAGCCCCTTCGCGAGGCAGAGAAAGTCTGGAATAACCCCCTCTTTCTGGCAGGCGAACATCGCACCCGTCCGCCCAAACCCCGTCATGACTTCATCTAAAATAAGATGAAGCCCGTTTTCCAATGACCACGCGCGGAGCTCCGCGAGCATTCCCACCGGCCAAGGTCGCATCTGGTTGACTCCTTGGATCAATGGCTCGATCACCACCGCCGATGCCGTATCGATCACCACCTGAGGGAGCGAGGCAAGATCCGCAAAAGAAGCGACTCGGTAAACCTCCAGCCCCACCTCGCCATACCCTTTGATAAAACGTGAAACCCCTCCCACCGATGCCGCGCCGAGGGTATCGCCATGGTAAGCATTTTCAAAAGCAATGATCCCCGTCCGCTCAGGCTGCCCATTTTGTTGGCGCCATTGCAGAGACATTTTAAAAGCCACCTCCAAGGCGGTGGAGCCATCATCTGAAAAAAAGCACCGCTCTAAGGTGCCGGGGAAAAAGCCACAGAGCTTCTCCGCCAGCTCACTCGCCTTATCATTCGCCAGACCGAGATAAGAACTATGACAAAGAGTCGCAGCCTGCGCTTGAATCGCCGCGACAATTTCGGGATGGCTATGACCGTGGATATTGGTCCAGATACTAGAATTCGCATCGAGGTAGCGACGCCCCTCAGTATCGATGAGCCAACTCCCCTCTCCTTTTTGGATCACAAGCGGATCGCCATCCTCCCAGATCTCCTGATCAGTAAACGGGTGCCAAGCGTGCGCCTGGTCCGCCACGACCCACTTATTGCGGCGGGCCTTCATTGACTTTTCCGAGCATCTTATCGACCTTCGCGACCAAGTTCCAAGCCACACGCTTACGTTGATACTTTTTCCAAAGGACATCACGCAGAGCCTGCCACTCCTCCTTGGTCGGCGGACTTAGCTTCCGCCAACTGTCCGCCTCCTTCTCCTTCGTGTAGAGCTCAAAGCGCCCGCCGTGATAGTTCGCACGCCAGAAACGGACCTCGTCTCCATTGTCTTCCCGCCATTGATGCCTCGTCATGACTGGATTAATGAGCCGTTAGAGGGAAAAATCCAACTTTGAAATTACCCGATTCGAGGTTTCCATACCACCCCCCTTCTGACTTACTCTTCCACCTGTGCGAGTTGCTGCCTTTGCCGACGTCTGCAAAGTGATCCTTTATGTGATCGCCTCGTTCCTGCTTGCCGCGATCATTAGCCCCTATCTTTATCAGATCGGGAAAGGCTTCGCCAACGTCGCACTCACCAAGGACACCACAGATGAGGTCACTTGGCTCGCCTCCCGCGCGGAGCGGGCAGACTTCGCAGCCTACTTCTGGCGGGGCTTCTTAATCTCTGCGCTCATCTGCCTTGCTCCTCTTTTCTACACCCTTGATTTAAGACGCCATGCTCGTCAACGCCGCAAAAACCCTTGGACCGTAGGCATCCCGCCAAACCACACCCCGCCCCGTATGGGGCAACCATTGAAAAAAATCCACTGGGGCATCCTCCAATCATTCGTAGGATTTTGCCTCGCATCAGCCTTCTTCTGCGCGATGGCATGGTTCGTCTTCGAGCTGAATTGGTTCGAGTGGGAACGCCACCCCACCAAAGCCCAATTCTGGCAATTAATCGCGGAAACCATGCGCCCCGCCATCCTCATGTCACTTCTTGAGGAACTGTGTTTTAGAGGGATCCTGCTCGGGATTTTCCTCAGAGCGTTTCGCCCTAGCATCGCCATCATCTCGCTTTCACTTCTCTTTGCCGCGATCCACTTTCTAATGCCCACCGGCGACGGCATCGTCAGTAACCCCCGCGCTCCGGAGGCGGGCTTTGAGATGCTCATCCTCGTGAGTCGTAACTTTCTAGAGAGCCAGGCCGTAATCCACACCTTCATTGGTCTCTTTTTCATGGGCCTCATTTTAGGGGCCGCACGAGTGGCCACTGCCGCGCTTTGGCTCCCCTTCGGACTCCATGCAGGGTGGATTTTTTGCGCCACCCTCTTCGCAACCCTCGCCAATCGGCGCGCTAATTTCCCTGACGACTTCCACTTTTACATGGGGAAAGAATTGACCCAAGGGATCGTCCCCATCGCTACCCTAATCATGACAGGGATCGTCCTCGCACTCTACTTGAGGTTCATTCACACACCCCGTAAATCGGAATCTTGAGCCATGCTTCAACGGCTTCTCGACTGTTTTTACCCGGCCCTCTGCGAACTGTGCCAAAAATCCCTTAAAAACGGACGCTCCCTCTGCACCACCTGCGCGGAGGATCTCCCCAAAATCAGCGAACCCTTCTGCCAAAACTGTGGCGAAACCTTTGATGGAAATATTGAAGGCCACTTCCAGTGCAATAACTGCCTCGGCTCCACCCACGACTTCCACTTCGCACGCGCCGCCCTCAAAGGACACACTCTCCCCTTTCATCTCGTCCATAGCCTCAAATACCGACGGCACTTCTACATCGCGCGGGAACTCGCACGCTTCCTCGCCGAGACCTGGAAAGAAGACGACCGCTTCCGCCAACTTGGAGCCAACGCCATCCTCATCCCAGTCCCCCTGCACTGGCGGCGACAACAAACGCGGCACGCAAATCAAGCCTTCGAGCTCGCCCGCGAAATGAGCAAGCTCACCGGCCTCCCTTTTCGCAACGCCCTAAAACGCGCGCGCCCCACCCTCACCCAGACCAAGCTGAACCGAAAACAGCGCCTCTCCAACCTACACGGAGCCTTTCAAATGAAGAAACGCCACCTCCCTCATCTCCGTCGGGCCAACGTCATCCTCATAGACGATGTCTTCACCACCGGAGCCACCGCACATGAATGCACCCGCGTCCTTAAGCATCAGGGCAAAGCCTCCAAGGTCGCAATCCTCACTCTCGTTAGGGGCTAATTCTCCCTCAGCCTTGGCAGAACCCGCCTCCCTCGTCATAGTCAGCCCGTGAATTATCATGAGGCTATCGACTGGCTCTACTCAACCCAGATGTTTGGAATCAAGTTAGGCCTAGATGGCCCAAAACGCCTCCTGCGTGAGTTCCTCGCCTTCCCCTCTCACCGCACCAAAGTCATCCACGTCGCCGGAACAAATGGCAAAGGATCCACCTGCGCCATGATCGACTCCTTGGCCCAAGGCCTCGCCCTCAAATCCGGCCTCTTTACCTCCCCCCATCTCATCGACTACCGCGAACGAGTCCGCGTCGGCGGCCTCGAAATCAGCGAAGAAAAAACCGCACTCCTCGTCACCGAACTACGAGATTTAGTCGCGGACTGGGAAGACCACCCAACCTTCTTTGAACTCACCCTCGCCCTCGCAATGCGCCACTTCCGCGACGAAAAATGCGAAATCATTGTCCTAGAAACTGGAATGGGCGGTCGGCTCGATGCCACCACCGCCGTCCCCGCCGATGTCTGCATCCTCACCCCCATCTCGCTAGACCACACCCAAATCCTCGGCTCCACCCTCGATGAAATCGCACGGGAAAAAGCCGCCATCGCTGTTCACGGCAAACCCTTCCTCTCCGCAAAACAGCCCGCCGAGGCCGAGAAAGCGATCCGTCAAATCACGAACCAGGCCCAAGCCCCGCTCGACTTCGTCACCGCCCCACTCCTCGGCTACACCATCGCCCTCCCCGGAAAGCACCAGCAGGAAAATGCCGCCCTCGCCTGCGAAGCCATCGTCGCCGCAGGCTACCACCTCAGCTTTGATGTCGTGCAATTTGCCTTCCAGCACCTCAACTGGCCTGGGCGTTTTGAAAAAATCAATGACCACCTCATCCTCGATGCCGCCCACAACCCCCACGCCGCACACGCCTTGGTCGAGACTTGGAAAGCTGAATACTCAGATCAAAAAGCCGCCATCATCTTCGGCGCCGCCGATGACAAGGCCACCCCTGATGTCCTCACCATACTCTCCGAAATCGCAACCACCTTCCACTTCGTCCCCGTCAACTCCCCCCGCAGCATCCCGCCAGAAAATCACACCGTAGATCTACCCTCTATCATCTATCCAAACCTCCCCTCCGCCCTCACCGCAACCGAGGGCCAGCCCACCCTCCTGACCGGATCACTCTTTTTACTCGGCGAAGCCAAGGCCCTCCTAAAAAACCAGACCACCCGCACTAGCTCACAGTAAAAAA
>JALZWJ010000402.1 GCA_023300065.1 Akkermansiaceae bacterium | reverse complement strand
ATGATTTTGCCTCTTAATTCATGATGACTCCCCCGAAAATTCAAGGATACACAATTCGCGCTGAAATTGGCGTTGGTTCTGCAGGCACTGTCTATGAGGCTGAGCGTGAGGATAAGACCCTCTGCGCAATCAAAGTGTTCGACAATATGTCCTCAAATACGGCGCTGTTGGCGAGCCGGGTGAGTCGGGTGATGGATGGTGGGGCGCATGATGTGACGGTGCCAGTGCTAGCACAGGCGTTAGAGGGGCGGCCAAGTTGCGTGGTGATGCCGCTCATGGCGGAGAGGCTTGAGGGGGAAGTTGAGCAATTCCGGCCACGCACCCTCCAGACCCATTTTCTGGACTATCAGGAGAATGAATTCACGTGGCCATTTTTGCTGAAATTGGCAACTCGCTTGGGCGCGTTGCACACCATTAAGGTGGCTCACGGGAATTTGAAGCCGGGGAATATTTTCCTCGGTGGGGTGGGGAGTCCTTTATTGGCAGACTACGCGAGTGGCTTAATGCCGGGAGTCCACCGGATGAGTTATAGTGATGCTTTACTCTATTCTCCCCCAGAGCAATTGCGTCACCCTGATGGGTATGCGGAAGAAGCGGGATACCGGTGGGATGTTTATGCCTTTGGCGTGATGGCGTTTCGTCTTTTGACGGGAACCTTTCCTCGCTGTCATGAAGTTTTTAAGACGGTGAGCCCAGCCCCGGGGAGCCAGCAGCGCTTTGGGATCGAAGCTGATTATGAGGGGATCGCGGATGGCTTAGCGGCTGATGATGAATTCACGTGGCCTTCGGAGCCGGTGGATGACCGAGATGCCCGGCGGAGAGAGATGATCAATTTTTGTCTCTCGCTTGATCCGATGGGCCGGCCCGGAGACATGCGAGAGGTGGCCCGTGGTTTCGAGGCCATGGAGGTGGATCTCGCAGTGGCGGAGGAGAGCAGCCGCTTAGTAGCGAGTGAGAAAATGGCGGTGAAAAAGAAGCGTGGGGCGTCGAGACGTTTCGCCTTCGCTTCATTGCTGACCCTCGGGCTAGGTGGAGGATTGGCCTTTGTTTTGATGCAGCGTGAGTCGGAGAAAGGGCAAGCGGCGAGAGAATTTCAATCCCATAAAGATGAAACTGAGGCCACGATTTTAGATCTAGAAGCGCAACGAGATGGGGCGCGGACTGAGATCAAAGAAGCGTATGATTTACGGGCGAAGGCCGAGTCTGGCCTGAGTGCTGAAAAGGGTAAAGCCGCTGTCGAAATGAAGTCGGTATTGGAAACAAACGACACTCTTTTAAATTGGCTCCTTGCGGAGGGGATCGATGACCTTCCGGTTCTGGAAGGTCGTAACGAGCGGCTGACCTGGCTGGGTGAGGAAATTGACAAGCAATTGGAAGGGATGGACGGTCGCCCCGATCTCGCGGATCAGGCTGCGGTGCTCCGTGTCAGGAAAGGGGAGGTGGCGCTGGCGCGGGGTGACTTAAAGGCGGGTCGGGCTTTTTTAAGAGAGGCGATTTCTAAAGGTGATTTGTCTGATGAAGTCTTGGTGAGGGCGAGAATGAGATTACTTTTATTGACCTCAAAATTGGAGGCCTCCCGCCTGGAACCCTTGATCGCTCCTACTGAGGCGGCCGTGGCGAAGGTGTGGGGTGATGATGAGTCTCAGGTGACGCGCGCGAAGGCTGCCATTGATCTGGCCAAGGCCCGCATGTTCTTGGCTCAAGAGGATAGTAAGGAAGCTCAGTTGAGTTTGCAGGCGAGTCTCGACGGGTACAAAAAATTGGCAGAACTCCATCCCGAGAATCCTAATGTGTCACTCTTAGTTGGACGTCGCTATCTTACTGCGGCGCGGGCTGCAGAGGGTGAAGGTGCTTTTGAAAATGCTGCGAAACTCCGTGCTGAGGCTGGGGCGACGTTTACGGAACTTGCCGCGAAGCAGGAGCGTCCCTCCGCGGAACTGGAGTATCAAATCGCCTCCGCTACGGCGGCCCGAGCGATTGCGCAGTGGCAGCAGGGTGATACTTTTACTGCTGAGAAGTTAGCGCGTGAAGGAGTGTCGAAGCTTATTTCGCTGCAAGCAAAGCTCCCAGATGACTTCCGCGTTAGCGTGGACCTCGCCTCCCAGCAGGGAATCATCGCGACTGCGCTGCGCGATGAGGGCAGCCCTAAAGAAGCACGTGCTCTCCTCATGAAGGGGATGAAGACACTCGAAACAGGTTTGGAGAAAAATCCGGATCACAGCGGTGGGCGTTATCTTTTAGCCTCACTCAAATGGCAGCTCTCGGGATTGATGGGACAGCAAGGCGAGAGCGATGCGGAATTAGAAATGGGCGCCGCTGCACATGATGAGTTGCAGGCCTTACTTCTGACCAATACGGCCCGCCCTCGTCCTTCCGAGATTCGCAAATCTCTCGCCTACCTTTGTGGCGATCTCGGCCATTCTGCGGATCTCCGTAATAAGAACGACTTGGCGGTGAAGTATCTGCGGGAGTCGAAGCGTTACTGGCAAGAACTCGCACGTGACGAAGGGGACCAATTAGAAATTCGCCAAGGATACCACTGGGCGAATGATCGTCTCGGTGAGATGGGCGTGAAGGAGTAGGATTAGAGGTTCTTTGTTCTGAATCGATAGCCGGGAGCGAGCTGTGTGATGGCCTCCTGAAGCCGTTGTTGAAGCCTGACTCCACCATAGAAGGGACCTGCTCCGCCACCGCCGGTGCTGTGGGTTTCTACGAGGACGAGTTCTCCGTCCGAGATCATGAATGAGGGATTACCACTATCTCCTCCGATGAGGGTTTTTCCCCATCCATTGCGGGCGGGCTTTTGATGTTTAAAGACCATGCGGACCTTGTTTATCACGGTAACATCATGAAAAAACACCCGCATTTTTTGGTCAGTCACGGCCGCGGGACGGCCCACGAGATGGCTGTAATCCTCGCGAGGAGCCGGTAAGGGGTAGACCTTGTAGCCCTCTGGAACTTCTTGATTTAGGAGGCCGACGGCGACATCGCCAAAGACTTTCTGGACTCCGGTGAGACTCCTGATGATGCGCTTCCCCTGACGGCTGTGGAAGATCAGGACGCCGCCGATTTTACGTTTGTAGTGGTTTGCCATCACGACATGGCGTCGGGTGACGAGGGTGGCAGTTTGGCGCTGGTCAAAGGAGACGCCTGAAAAATCAAAATTACGGACCCAACCACCCATCATGGTGGCATCCCCGGTGGTTGAGTATTTCTTGAAAATATCAGGAGCTCCTTTGGGCGGTGGGAGTTGAGGGCTGGAGAAGGCGACCGCGCTAGTGGTGGGAGTAGAGCAAGAAGTGAAGGCGAGGGAACAGAGGATGAGAAGAGGGCGAAGCATCTTAAAATCATAATCTACCGAGGGCATAAAAAAAGCTCGGAGTGCGTGAGGGCAACTCCGAGCTTTGTGAAAAGAAAGCTCTGTTTAGCGATCTACGCGGGCGGAACCTCCACCGACGAGTTTGGCGACTTCATCGCGGGTGACCATGGTGGTGTCACCCGGGGTCGTCATGGCGAGGGCCCCGTGAGCAGCTCCCCATTCGACGGCCTGTGCGGCGTCATTGAACTCTAGGAATCCGTAGATCAATCCGGAGGCAAAGGAATCGCCCCCGCCAACGCGGTCGAAGATTTCTAGGTTTTCTCGGTTCACCGAGTTGTGGAACTGACCATCGTGCCAAGTTAAAGCGGCCCAGTCATTGTCGGAAGCTGAATGGACTTCACGGAGGGTGGTTGCAGTGGCTTTAAAGTTCGGGAAAGTGGCGACGGCTTTCTCGATCATTTTCTTGAAGTTTGAGATGTCGATTCCGGTGATGTTTTCTTCATCGACCCCTTCAACTTCGAAGCCGAGGCAAGCGGTGAAGTCTTCTTCGTTGCCAATCATGACGTCAACATATTGAGCGATCTCGCGGTTGACCTCCTGGCACTTGTCGAGGCCCCCGATAGACTTCCAAAGAGAAGGGCGGTAGTTGAGATCATAGGAGACGATGGTGCCGTATTTCTTAGCAATTTTGCAGGCCTCGATGGTGAGCTGAGCATTCCCCTCGGAGAGTGCCGCAAAAATACCACCGGTGTGGAACCAACGGACCCCGAGGGTTCCGAAGATGTGCTCGAAGTCGAAGTCATCGACCGTGAGTTGGCTCGCGGCGGTGTGCCCGCGATCTGAGGTGCCCTTTGCTGCGCGGACTCCAAAGCCACGCTCAGTGAAGTTGAGCCCATTTCGGGCAGCGATGCCGAGGCCATCGAAGTCAGCCCAGTGGATGAACTGGGTATCGACTCCGCCTTGGAGGACGAGGTCCTCGAGGAGGCGTCCGACCTCGTTATCGACAAATCCAGTGAGGACTGCCGCGCGCTTGCCAAAGCAACGGCGGAGGCCACGGGCTACGTTATATTCGCCGCCGCCCTCCCACGCTTGGAATTGGCGGGTGGTGCGGACGCGTCCGTCGCCGGGATCGAGACGGAGCATGATTTCGCCCATCGAGAGGATATCGTAGGCGCATTCTGAGGCTGGTTTGATGTCTAAGGACATGGTGATTTGGTGATTAAGTTAAGAAGTTATTTGAGGAGGCCATTGGCGCTGAGGACGTCTTCGGTTCCGGCGAAGAAGTTGATCGCATTATTCAGGCAACGGTTTGCTTGGCGTTGCACGGACTCGTGCGTGCGGGAAGCGATGTGGCTGGTGATGATGCAGTTTGGGGCGCCGATGAGAGGGTGATTTGG
>JALZWJ010000401.1 GCA_023300065.1 Akkermansiaceae bacterium | reverse complement strand
GGCGTAGGGTTCGTCGAAGAGGTTGTTGGTCTGCTGTTGCATGGCCTGCGCAGAGCGGCCGAAGGACTCGCTATTCATGAGTTCATCCCAACGTGCGATGATGGCGGGGAGGGGGACGTGTTTGTTTGTCCGCCATTGGCCGCTGATGTTACTGTTAATGCCGATGACCTCGCCCTTAAGATTATAAAGAGGTCCGCCGGAGTCACCGGAGATGACCATGGCGGTGGAGGTGATGGGATCGCTAAAGCCGCTGGTGGTTCCGGCTTCGGTGATCCTGCCCAAGCGGACGGGCGAGGGGCGACCGACGACGGGCCCGCCGGGGTGGCCCGTCGCGATGACCCAGTCTCCGATTTTATAATCAGGAGTGGTGATGTAAGGGCGGAACGGGAAGGGGCCGGGGGCATTGATTTTGAGCAAGGCTCCATCGCTCTCATGATCCACTCCGAGGCTTGTGGCGGGGAGTTCACGGCCATCGGCAAGGAGGACCTTTAACTGTTTTCCCGCCTCAGAGGTGACGTGCGCAGCGGTGATGACAAGGCCATCTTCCGTGACGATGACGCCAGAACCAGATCCGCCATTGAGCATGACGGCGACGGTGGCGTCGACAAGTTTGGGCGCGAGGCGCTGGACGATTTGATCAAGCTCCTGCGGCGTTTGCGCGGTGAGCGAGCCGATGAGGATGAGGAGAAGTAGGAATGGGGAGAGGAGTTTCATGGGCTTAAAAAGCGCGAGTTTTGGCGAAGAGTCTGGCGAGGGCTGAGCGGATCTCAAGAGGTCGCAGGGCGTAAGTGCGGGTTGATGAAATCGCTGCGATATTGATTCCGACGGCACGTCCATTGATGTCAAAAACGGGCGAGCCACAGTCCCAAGCATTTAGCGGGATAGTGTGAACGAGCACATCTGGAAAAGGGCCGCGCCGCACGCTGGGAATCATCGAGATGGCGGAGGTGGTGACCCCGGTGGCGGGTGGGATCAGGTTCGGTGAGGAGAGTTTGATTTTGAATTGCTGCTCTTCACCATCTCGGCGGATTGTGAGTAAGACCTCGTCCCCCACGCGGTGGCGGTCTAGGAGGTCTGTGAGGATGGAGCGGCGGGGGATTTCTAAGTCATCGATGTTGACGATGAGGTCGCCGGGAGTGAGGCCTGATTCAGAGGCGGAGGTTTCTGGGGTGAGGGCGGCGATGGTGATGCCATCGGTCGTTTGTTCCGTGATGAGGCCGAGGCTGGTGACTTGACTGGTGGAGTGAACGGTGGGGGTGTTTTTTTTGAGGAGTTGGGTGAAGGTGCCGGGGTAGGAGGTGGGCTCAGTGACCATGTCATCGGTCGTTTCTTGGAGGAGGATGGGAGAGGCGAGGGTGGTTCCTGGGGTTGGGGTGTCATCGGACCATTTTACGACGGGGAGGCCGGTGGCCTGAATCCCAACAAGGGCGAGGTCGGATTCCTCATCGGTGGCGAGGATGATGGCGGGGTAGCTTTTTCCACCAAAGCGGACGCGGAGGTCTGGGCCTAGGTCACTCGCTTTTGTTAAGATCATGCCGTCTTCCCGGACGATCGTTCCGAGAATGGAGTGGGTGGCTTGGGCCCCTTCATTGAAGATGAGGGCACAAGGGAGAGGTGAAGGATGGGTGGTTTCGGCAAAGCTCTCACGTGCCTCCGTGATGGGGGAATCGGTGATTTCTTTGGCCTCATCAGGGGGGACTCCTGGGGCGAGGGGAAGTGAAGGAAGTGTGGACTCGGTGAGGTCTGGTAGAACGGTATCTAATTCTGAGAATTCCTGAATCAAACGTGTGATAAAGAGTGCGGGGGTATTGGTTTTCCGGGGTGCGAGGGTGACGCCGATGAGGCTGCCGGTGAGGTCGAAGACGGGGCTCCCGGGTGGGTGGAAAATACTATCAAGCCGCATTGCCGTTGCTTTTTCGGGCGGGGCGAATTCGAGGTGCTCAACATACATCCCGGGTCTTTCTCCGAGTGAGGCGATGGGAGCGCAGGTTGGGATGATGACGGTGTGGTCTACGACTGCGGAAATCCGAGTGGGTAAGAGGGTGTCATCTTTTTCGGTTAATTTCAGGAGCGCGATGAAGCGCTTTGGTTTTTCCGTGACGGTGGTGAGCGGGAGGCGGGAGCCATCAGGCTTATAGAGAAGGTAGGGGGAGTCATCCCCATCAATGCTGGGCAAGTAGGGTGCGAGGAGGTGGCCCTCGTCACTGATGACGGTGGCGACGCGGGTGGTGGTCAATCCGGTGCGCCCGATGATGACGGTTTGGAGTGGGAGGCGATGGGCAAAAGCGAGGGTGCTTTGCTCGACCACTTTTTCATGCTCGGCGGTCCAGGTGAGAGGATCAGCGAGAGCGGAGGTGCAGAGGGAGAGAGAGAGAGAGATGAAGAGGGCTTTCATTTACCAGACTTGGTGGAGTTCATTCAGCGGGAGCCAGAAACTACTATCGGATGAGTCGACTCTGACGTGGGTGTCATTGGACTCAGTGACTTTGACGATTTGACCGGCGCGGAGAGAGGGGTAGTTCCAATCAGGAGTGCCGGCCTCCGGTTCGCGTGGGAGTTCATCGGCAATGACCATGAACTGCTCGGAGGTATAGTGATGGGTTTGGCGCCAAGCGGCGGTGCCGAGTAAGAGTAGGGCGAGGGCCACGATGACGAAGCCGGGCCAGCGAGGAAGGGGCCGGAGTATACGGATGGCGAAGTAGAGGAATCCGATGATCCAGATCACGGCGGCGAGAATGATCCATTGGTCTGGGCGGAGATCGAGAAAACGGTTTCGCGCGACGGTGAGGTCACCCATGCGCTCACGGATTTGAGTCATGAGGTTGCGGGGCTCTGGGTCGAGCGGATCGAGCAATAATGCGGTGTGGCAGGCGGCCCGGGCCAGCGCGGGTTCACCGGCGCTGAGGTGTGTCTGGGCGAGGTTGAAGTAGAGAGAGGCGCGGTTTGGGTCCTCTTGAATGAGGGCGCGGTAGCCTGCGATTGCTTGACTGTAGCTGCCGCTTTCGTGGAAGGCATTTGCCTCCCCCAGAGTCATGCCTCGGAGGTTAGAGAAGGTGAGGATGACGAGGAGGGAGAGCTTGGCGAGCTGGGTGGCGAGGGCCTTAAAGTCAACGGGTGCAGCGGTGGTGGAGAACGAGGCGGCGGCGTGGGTCCGTAAGCTGGTGGCGAGGTCTGAGTCATCTAGCGCTTCGGCGACTTCGCTCGCGGTCGCGCCCGCGGGGAGCTGGAGGTGGGTTCGGAGAATGGGGAGGAGGTCTTGATCGATGGCGTCGGCGCTGCCTTTTCCGGTTTGGCAATCTTGGATAAATTTCTTCAAGCGGCGTTCCCTTGCCCTTGCTTCTGGATCCCGTGCATCGAGTCGTCTTTTAAAGAAGGCGAAGAGGAAGGGGAGAAGGGGGGCGAGGGCAAAAGCCCCGAAAGTCGCGGTGGGGAGATTGAGCAAAATCGGGCGGGTGATGGAGTTGCCGGCCGCGGTGCGAGGGGTGAAGGCGGTGGTGACATCGGTGAAGCCGGGGAGAGTGACGGTTGGTGTGATTTCGTGGTAGCGCCAGAGGTCACCCACTGTGTCGAAGGAGGCGAGGGTGATGGCCGGGAGAGTTCCGACCTTACCGGTGGGAAGGAGGGTTTGGATAAAGTGGCCCTCCCAAGATTTGTAGTTATTGATGACGCGGGGAATGAATTCAGAGCTGACGGATGGGAAGCCATCGGAGGAGAGGTTGAGGGGGTTCCTGAGGTCGGGGTTGCCTTGGCCGGTGATGGTGATTTCGATGGAGAATGGCTTGGCTTCCTGCGGTTGGCGGGGGCGCAGGTGGGGTTCAAAGACCCAATCACCGACGAGGCCAGTGTCGATGGCTTGATCGTTTGGCAGAGGTGGAATGGGGATGACCTCGATCTGGAATGGGGTGAGGTGTGTGCGGATGTGGCTGGGTGAGGCTGAGGTGCCAAGAGTGGCGCTAAGGTGGCCGGTGGTGAGGCCGAGCTTTGTGAAGTAGAGACGGGCTTGGTAAGTTCTAGCAGAGTAGTAGGTCCCCTCGAACTGATGTTGCGTTTCACGATAGGTGTCGGCTTCGTTATAGGGATTCCGGCGGGTTCCAAAGAAGTTGATGCGATTGGACTCTGAAAAGAGGTTCGACTTGGAGGTGTAGTAATAGTCGCTGGGGTAGGGCTTGCGGGCGGCTTCACGGGTGAAGGCGTGCCACTGGCCACCGGAGACGCGGTTGGAGGGCGTTGAAAAAAAGGGGCGAGTGGTCCGACCTTCTTTGTGATGTGCGATGAGTTCTACGAATTTGATTTCTACGGCCTCGCCGAGGTGGACTTGTTTTGGTATTTCTGGTTGGTCGTTCCAGAAAATTTGGAGTTGGGTGTCCGTTTTGGAGGATGGGTTTTTGATGACTCGGATGTTGTCGAGCCGGATGAAGAATTCCTTGTTTTCGAGGATGACGGGAATGGGAGGGAACTCGAGTAAGCCGGGGGATTTTACGATGAATTGGATCCGGTTGTCGGTTTGTATTTGTCCACGGAAGTTGTTGCGGAGTCGCACGCTGGAGC
>JALZWJ010000400.1 GCA_023300065.1 Akkermansiaceae bacterium | reverse complement strand
TGCTAAAGCTATAGTTGATATTGCCAATCACTGGGATTTTTACCGATTGCGCGCTTTCATCGATCACCGCCCAGTCAGCTTCGCCCCGATATCCTTGCGAGCGGGTCCGGCCATGAATCGCCACCGCTTGGATGCCACAGTCTTCTAAAAGGTGGCAAACATGCGGTGCGTTCACGGTCTGTTGATCCCAGCCAATCCGGATCTTCCCCGTGACGGGGACTTGATCTCCCACCGCTTTCACAATCTTCGAAGCTGTATCGGTGAGTAATGCGCAGTCTTTTAGGAGTGAAGAGCCGCCATTTTTCGAAACAACCTTGTTCACCGGACAGCCGAAGTTGAGGTCGATAAAGTCCGGCTGCTTCCAATCGATGATCTTCTTGGCTGCCTCGCCCATCCGGTCTCCGTCTGCCCCAAAGAGCTGCACGCCTACCGGACGCTGCTCATCCGTAAAAGTCGTGTATTTGCGGGTCCGGTGGTCTGCCTGCATGATGCCCTCTGCTGAGACAAATTCCGTAACCATCACATCAGCACCTAGCTCTTTGCAGAGCGTCCGGAAGGTGACATCAGTCACCCCTGCCATCGGCGCGAGGTAGATGGGGAAGCGATCTTGAAACCAAGGTAACATTATTCCTCCTCTCTCTCGGCTGGGGTTTCTTCAGTTGCAGGCTCAGTAGTTTCGGCCACCTCGATCTCTGGAACGGGAGTGGGGTCTAGTAATTCCTTCACCTCCTGCTGCACCTGATCCACCTCAGAAAGTGGGATCTGAGGATCTTTAATAATGTAAACATCTCCCGTCTTCCGTTGTTCGTAAACTCGTAGCATTCCCGTCGGCACCTCCTGGGTATCAGTCTCGCGGAGGAGTTTTTTGCGCTCCAGCATCACCGCTAAAATATAACGGGCATTCTCCGTGTGGGCCTCGTCCTCTTCCACCATCCGGCGTAGGAGTGACTCAGGGTCCTGATCCACCACATCTTCCGCTTTTTCCTCGATCACGGGGGGCTCATAAGTCGTCACCCAGTTCGAGAAGGGCGTGCCCTCCTCCTCGCGTGCCTGCCACGCATCGAGGGCGTAATCTTTCCGCAGATACCCCGAGGAATCTGGATCGGGAAAAATAGCTGCGCGCACCTTCTGACCTTCCTCGAAGGCTTCACCGGTCGCGGCGCAGACACGGGCACGGGATTTAATACTCCAAGGTTCTTTCATAGTAGATCGGTTAACAGGGGAGAAGTCTCCGGAAGGTTTGGTAAATCGGACGCCCAACCAGCCGCCGCTGAATCAGGACTAAAGCGAGCGCGGTGGCAAGCACGTTGGTTCCCCAGGCTGCCCAAAAAGGGGGCAGGTAGCCTGACTCGCCCAGTGCGAGAAAGACGGTGGATGAAAAAAGCATGCCAATGCACAAAAAGACGGCCAGCGCGATGCCCCCCGCCTTCCCTCGGTGGCTGAAGACAATCCCCAAGGGCGCAGCCAGAAGAATGATCGATATGCAAATCCCGGGTTGGGCCCAGCGGTAATGCCACTGGGTCAGGAAGCGCCTTTTATTTCCCCATTCAGAGCTCCGATTTTGCACTAACCAGCTATAGAGGCCGGGGATGCCCAGTTGCTCTGCCCGCAGACCGGGCTTGATCAATTGCCAAGGCGTTTCTGACCATTCCTGCACCACCAATGGTTCTGGTAAATCTTTCACAAAGCGAGGAGACCGGCCTCTTCCGTCATCATTTTTTCCTGCCATC
The DNA here is from genome assembly GCA_023300065.1 of Akkermansiaceae bacterium. Lineage (GTDB taxonomy): Bacteria > Verrucomicrobiota > Verrucomicrobiia > Verrucomicrobiales > Akkermansiaceae > SW10. The sequence continues at coordinate 1,374 of JALZWJ010000400.1, read as the reverse complement.
AGATCCCAGCGCTCCACCCCTCTAAATGTCCAGTGATGGGTCTCGCGATCCCACTGCGCTGTCTTAGCCTCCATTCGCCATTCCGGTTTTCCCTCCGGTGAGAAAGAGCGGATGATCACATTCTGGAGAGATTCCCCCCGGTGGTAATCGTAAGGGAAGCTTCCCACTAGCCAAAGCCGTTTACTGTCCTGGGCCAGATAAACGACATTACGAGCCTTACTAAATGATCCATCTTTCGCCTGTTCGATGAGCGCATCCTGATATCCAAGGGCTGCCGGGGCCCAGCGATAGTTAAAGCCGAGGCAGATTAAGCCCATCATCCCGCCCATCACCAGGAGAGGGAAGATAAGCCGTGCCACACCTCGGCCAGTCTGAATCATGGAGACAATCTCTTGCCCGCGCGAGAGCTTGCCCAGCGAGTAAAGCATCCCCAGCAACAAACCATACGGTGCGTAGTCCACAAAAAACCGAGGGAAAGCCGCCAGATAATAACTCCCCATGATGCCGAAGGGATCGGAGCTTTCTGCAAAATCGTCCATATGATTGGTGAGATCTGAAATGAACCAGATCGCCAATAGGACGGTGAAACTGAGTGTAAACCCATTCAGAAATTGCCGGATCATATACTGATCCAGCTTCCGCATCATACCGTAGTAAAAGGCCGCCAGAGCGGGAACCAGACAGAGTGCGCACAGCACGGTAGGGCGTAGCAAATGCGCCGTCGCATCCGAGTCGGGAAACCCCGTCAAATGGTCCTGCACCTCTGCCGCTTCCTTTGGTGCTAAAAATCCCGCAACAAGCAGCCCCAGAGCGGTCAGCAAGATCGCGGGGAGAAATCGACGAATGACAGGTGGTAAAGACAAGAAGGGGACCTTAGCGAGATCGGAATAAGAAGCAAACCCGGCAATATTAAAATATCGTCTGCCAAAAGTCGCCTCCCAACTCAGATTGGCAGATCACGAACAATCACGCTTCCTGCTTGGAGTCACTGAGCGGAAGCCATAGCCTGATCGAGTGAAGCTCAAAGCGCATTGGCAAATCCTCCTCTCCCTTATTCTCGCCACCCTCATGGGGCTCCTCTTTCGGAGTTTAGGGAAGGAACCCGGCCTCGCGGCAGACTTTGTCAACGGCGTCATTGCGACCTGCGAGGTGGTGGGCACGCTTTTCCTTAATTTGTTGAAGATGATCATTGTCCCCTTGGTCGTCTCATCCGTCATCGCCGGAATCACTAGCCTGCATGGTGTGAAGGGCTTCGGGCGTCTTCTCAGTAAAACAGCCGGGTTCTACGCTCTTACCAGCTTGCTCGCTATCTGTATCGGCCTTGCTTTGGTGAATCTCATCCAGCCCGGCCTCGTTGACGGTGCTCCGAACGAG
>JALZWJ010000399.1 GCA_023300065.1 Akkermansiaceae bacterium | reverse complement strand
ATGCTGAGACTAATATTAATACGATACTCAAGGCCGCTAAGCAATTAGATCCTGGAGTAATCATAGTAGATTCTATCCAAACGATATCATCTCCATTTTTGGACAGCACGCCTGGCAGTATCTCTCAAGTCAGAGAATGTACGGGGGAGCTGCAGCGATTTGCCAAGGAAACAAATATTCCTATATTTATCATTGGTCATATTACAAAGGATGGGTCTATTGCTGGTCCTAAGTTATTAGAACATATAGTAGACGTGGTGCTTCAGTTTGAAGGAGATAGGAACTACTCGTATAGAATCCTAAGAACATTAAAAAATAGATTCGGATCCACAGATGAAATAGGCATTTACGCAATGGATCAGACAGGACTTCGAGAAGTAGAGAATCCATCAGAATTACTCATCTCTCAGAATAATGAAATACTATCTGGTAGTGCAATTGCGGCATCAATAGAAGGATTACGTCCTTTGATGATAGAGACTCAGGCGCTTGTAACGCCAGCTATATATGGCACGCCTCAACGTTCGGCAACGGGTTTTGACCTTAGGAGACTGTCTATGTTACTCGCAGTACTAGAAAAAAGATGTGGATTAGCATTTGGTCAGAATGATGTGTTTCTCAATATGGCTGGTGGATTAAAGGTGTCTGATCCATCTATAGATCTCGCTATTGTGGCGGCACTTATCAGTTCACTAGAAGATATCAGTGTGCATAAGAATATATGTTTTGCGGGAGAAGTAGGACTTTCTGGAGAGATCAGGCCTGTAAGTCGAGTTGACCAAAGGGTACATGAAGCAGCTCGCTTGGGGTTTGAAGTGATTTTTGTTTCTAGATATAATTATAAAGAAGAACCATCTTACGATCTACCTATCGAAGTGAAGACCATTTCGAAGATTGATGATTTATTAAAAGAAGTGTTTGCCTAATACTTAGGTTTTGCGCGAGCAACTTATTTGATGACAATTTGTTAGGTTTCTAATGGGAAAATGGACTAAATCAGAGCTTATTGATCTTTCTCAATCGCATCCAATCATTGCGTTTGATGGGGTTTGTAATTTGTGTGAAGGATTCGTCCAGTGGTTGGTCAAAAGGGATAAGGAGAAATTTTTTAGATATGTCACGAGTATGCAGCATCCGCGGTTCCAAAGTTCGAGTTGGACGTAAAATCCACCGTTCCGGTTTGGCCAAGAAAAAAGGCGGCATTGGTCGTCACGTTACCAAGACGGTGAAACGTAAAGTTTCTCCTAATCTTCACACTAAACGCGTCTGGGTTCCTGAACTCAGTAAGTATGTCCGTGTGAAGGCAAGCGCTAAGGCGTTTAAGACCATCAATAAGAATGGCGCTTTCGCCACTCTTAAGAAGGCCGGACTGATTTAAGGTTCGCTATTGGATTTATCCTTTTTTTAAAGAGCGGGTCAATTGACCCGCTTTTTTTGCGTGGTGAAATCTAGCGGTCTTTAGCAGCTGAGGCGCTCGACTTGGTAGAGGTCGAATTGGTGGTCAAGCGAGATGATGGGGATGTCTCGTGCGATTGCTTCGGCGATGAGGAGCCGATCGGTCGGGTCCTCATGGTGCCGGGGGAGGGCTGCGGCGCGGCGCATGATGTTCCATTCGACGGGGAGGATGTCGAATCCTTCATCAAGGAGGAGGGATGGAAAGTCTGGTCGTTTTGCGGGCTCGAATAAGACGAGGCCGCGTGCTTCTTTTTGGGCAAGTTCCCAGAGGCTCGCCATGGAGACGAGTGAGCGACGGGTGGGGTCCTCGATCCGGCGAGCCATGTCATCTGACAGGGTGGGATCGTTTTGGAGGAAGAGGATGAGCACCTGGGTATCTAGGAGCTGCTCAATCATCTCTGAGGGTATTCGGGGGGCGGGGGTGAGTTGAAGTCAGGGTCGATGAAGAAGTCGGTGGAGCTTAGGCTGCCACGGTGAGGAGGGGAGGTGGAAGGAAGCCTGAGTTCTGCGACGACTTGACCGTGCTTTGTCAGCGAGACGGGATCGCCCGATTCGATGAGAGCTGAGACGAGCGCGGAGAGCTTTGATTTGGCTTCGTAGAGACCCACTTGTTTCATTTGGTTAGACTAGACTAGTCAGACTAGACGTGTGAAGGGGAAAGTTAGGCTTTCTTTGAGGGAGCAAGAGGGCGGTCCTCTCTGTTTACTTTATTTGGGTGGCGAGCCAGCGGAGGCAGGCTGCGTGATCGTTCAGATCGTATTGCCAAGATCTGAATCCGAGGCGTTTTCCGGTGGCGATGTTATCGGGGAGATCATCGAGGTAGAGGGTCTCACTGGGAATGAGGTCGTAGGTCGTGATGGCTTTTTGGTAGAAGTCATCGTTCGGTTTGATTGCGCCAATTTCTTGAGAGAAGTGATGGTGGTTAAAGAGGCTGAAGCCGGGGTAGGTGGCTAGGAAGGAGCGGGCATGAATGGCGTTGGTGTTGGAAAAAAGGATGAGGCGGTGATTGTCCTTTTTGAGTTGCCGGACGACTTCCCACATGGGTTCGTTCAGGCTAAAGATGTCTTCCCAAGCGGAGATGAACTGGGAGTGAGAGAGGTCACTTTTAAGGATCTGTAGGGATTGGCTGACAAATTCATCGCAGGTAATTTTACCAGTTTCATAGGGATCTTTTAGGGCGGAGAGGGCCTCGGGCACGGGGGCATCTGGTGCGCCGAGGACGGTGTTGTAAAAGTGGTCGAAGTGGAGGTTTAGGAGGACGTTGCCAATGTCGAAGAGGAAGGTCATGATGAGGGGATTTTGGAGAGAATGAATGCGGCAGCTTCACGAGCGGCAGCTGGTTTGGCGTGTGAGGCGAGGCGGGATTTTTGGTCACGCCAGAGGGCGGCATTGTCTGCAAGAAGGTCGCCGAGGGAGGCTTGGATGAGTGCGGGAGTGGTGGCGAGCGATCCGGATTGAAAGCGCTCTAGAAGCTCGATATTCCCTTCTTCTTGGCCTGGGACGATATGGTGGACGAGCATGGGGCACTGGGCCGCGATGGACTCATGCACGGTAGCTCCGCCCGCTTTGCCGATGACGAGGTGGTGGGATGAAAGGAGTTCGGGGACTTGATTGGTCCAGCCTTTGATCGTGATCCGCCCGGGAAATTCTTTTTTGAGGGCGTGTGTTTTCTTGTAGAGTCGGCGGATATTCCGCCCGAGAACGACCGTGACCTCTGTGTCATGCGCGAGGATAGCGCGGATCATTTTTTCGAGATGAGGTGAGCGGGCGGTGGGGAAGAATAGGATGCGAAAGGGGGAGGTCGGTGCGGTGGCCGTGATTTTGGGGAGAGATTCAAGGCGGGGGCTGACAGGGAAACCGGTGATGTGTATTTTTTCGGCGGGGATTTTTTGGGTGAGGAGAGACTCGCGGGTGTGATGGTCGGTGACGAGGAAATGATCGGTGGGAGAGCGAGACCAGGCCGCATTGATCTCAATAGAGTCTGTGATGACGGTGATGACGGTGACTCGAGGAGTGGCGTTAAATTGGCGCTCTACCATGTATGGATAGAGCGGGTAAGTATTTACAATGATGTCGGGCTGGAACTCTTGAAGAAGGCGGGCGACGGCGTCTTCGGTCTTGGCGATGAAGGGGAGGGGCGCGTTGAAGTCCTGTTGATCAGTGGAGCGATAGACCCAAGCCCAAATACGTGGGGTGTAGGTGGTGATTTCTCGATAGACGCGGCAGAGAAGGTGATTGATGCGTGGGTTGCCGAGGTGGCAGGGGTCGGCCATGAGGACCTGCGCTTTTCCTGTGAGGGCGTGGGCGAGGTTTCTGGCGGCGCTGTTATGGCCATCGCCAAAGCTGGCGGAGAGGATCAGTACTTTAGGCTTCACACAATCGGTTTCTGTGAAAGATCTAATAGGGATCTGGAGTTGCGTCGACTCTCATTTGCGGGCAGTTTTATGGCGTTACGTTATGGCTGATCAGGAGAAAAAAAAGGGGGAAGATAATGTCCGGATTGTGGA
>JALZWJ010000398.1 GCA_023300065.1 Akkermansiaceae bacterium | reverse complement strand
CCAAGAAAGGAGCGGTGGCGCCGCGCCACTTCGGTTCGCGTGTCCTGCGCGCGCGGTTGAAAATTTGAACCGTCAAGTCGCCAAGCCGCCAAGCCGCAAAAGGAAGAATTCGGCTTAGAATTGTAATCGAAAACGCTATCCTAATTCTCCCTAACCCTCGGGCCAGTCCCTTAGCGCCTTAGCGCCTTAGCGCCTTCGCTTCTTAGCGCCTTCGCTTCTTCGCGGTGAATTACCGTCAACCAAGCCCCCTCAACCTAAGAACACCTCGCCACGGCATCCGTCAGCGCAGCTTTAGGATCATCCCACGTTGGGATAAACTCCTGCGCTAGGAATCCGGTATAACCCGTGTCCCGGATCGCTTTAACGATCGCCGGATAGTAGAGTTCCTGCGTTTCATCCAGCTCATTACGCCCCGGGCACCCCGCCGTATGATAGTGGCCGATGTAGGGGGCGGCCCTCTTGATCGTCGCGATGACGTCACCTTCCATCACCTGCATGTGGTAAATATCGTAGAGAAGTTTGAAGCGAGGCGAGCCCAGTTTCTCACACAAAGCGATGCCCCAATCCGTGCGGTCACACTGGTAGTCCGGGTGGTCCACTTTCGAGTTCAGTAACTCCATAATAAGAGTGACCCCGTGCTTCTCCGCAAGAGGTAGAAGCGGGGCAAGCCCTGCCGCGCAGTTTTCAATTCCTTCCTCATCCGTGAGCCCCTCGCGATTTCCCGAAAAGGTAATCACATTCGGGATTCCCGCCGCAGCCGCTTGTGGAATGAGGTCTTTGTAAATTTCCCAGAGCGTTTCGTGGTGCTCGGTTTTGTTAAAAGCCTTCTCGATACAACCCAGCCCACTCGCATGCTCTGGTGCCGCGGTGACCGGGCAGCTTAGGCCAAATTTAGCGATGACCTGAGCCTCGCTCGGATGAAGAAGATCGATCCCCTTGATCCCCAACTCCTGGCACCATTCAGCAAGAACGGGAAGGGGAGTGGAGTCAAAACACCAACGGCAGACAGAATGTAACATCATGATTAAGTAGGCTCCGGCGTGAAGGCGCGCGTCTCGAAACGCATCAGGGCAGGGATGAAGGTCAGCGGCACATTACCAGTGGGACCATTTCGATTCTTACCCAAGACCAACTCAGCCTCACCATCATCCTCGTCACGATCTTCTTGGTTATCGGCGTAGTAAACCTTTCGATAGAGAAGCCCCACCATATCCGCGTCCTGCTCGATCGATCCCGATTCACGAAGATCCGACATGCGGGGGACTCCGAGGGCAGAACCCGTCCGGCCTTCCGGACCACGGTTCAGCTGAGCCAGCACGATGACGGGGACATTCAGCTCCTTCGCCAGTGCCTTGAGGCCGCCAGAGATCTCCGCAACCTCTCGCTCTCGAGAGTTTGAGGCCTGTTTCGAGGTCGACTTCATGAGCTGAAGGTAATCAATCGCGATGCAGCTGATGCCTTCGTCGCGGTGCTTCCGGCGTGCCTTGGCGCGGAGGTCATTGATCGAGATACCAGCGGTGTCATCGATGAAGAGTTTCGACGCTGAGATCTCTGCTGAAGCGGACTTAATCCGCTCCAAGTCCCCTTTGTTCGGTTGGTATCCCTTGGTCAGTTTTTGAAACTCAAAGCGGGCTCGTGAGAAGACGAGACGTTGCACGATCTGCACCGTCGACATCTCACAGGAGAACACCATCGCCGGCTTCGCCGAGTTCACCACAATGTGCTCCACGATGTTCATCATGAAAGAGGTCTTACCCATTGAGGGCCGGGCCGCGATGACGAACATGTCCGGCGCTTTCAGGCCGTTGATCATCTTATCAAGCTCCACGTATCCGGTGCTCAGGCCCGTGATGCCACGGTCACCTGCGAGGAATTCCTGGAGGTAAACCATCACCTCGGCAACCGCCATCTTAACGTCCATCTCCACCGAGACCTCACTCGCCTCACGAATTTCGAGGACTTTTTGCTCCACGCTATCTAGGAATTCTTGCACGTCCTCCGGATCGTCATTCGCCGTCGTGATGGCCTCCGTGCAAGAAGTGATAATGTTCCGAAGGATGTATTTCTCCTTCACGATCTCTAGGTGAGACCCGAAGTGCGCCGCAGTGGGAGCGTAAGTGTAGATCTCGGTGATCGCGGATGGCCCCCCGATCGTATCGAGGAGATCCCGATCCATCAGGTGCTGAGTCAGCGCCACCAGCTCGACCGTCTTACCGGCCTCGAAGTGATCGACGAGGACTTGGAAAAGTTTCCCGTGAGAGGGAACATAGAAGTGCCCACCCGTCAGCTTGCCCTCGATCGCCCGCCCGATGTATTCCTCCGGGTTCTGAATCATCGAGCTCAGGAGACTCTTCTCCGGCCCCACGGCATGAGGCGGGGCCGATAATTCATCCCGCAAGTCCTGCTTGCCGTCCTGAAGTTTAGGTCCGTTCTTCTTCTGAAAAGGAGGTGTGTCTACCGAGTCTGCCATGGAGGGAGAGTCTGCCCTGAAACTCCCCTCGCTGGCAATCTTGGCAACATGTGAATAGTATTATTCGTGCCCATCATCCGAGGTGAGACCTAAGATGATGTTAAATTCAGCGCTAAGCTCACCTGTTTTCGAATGAGGAATGGGGGTGAATTTCGCCATTAGATGTTTAGCCGGTTCCCCTAGGCGCTTGATGAGACCGTCCTTTAGATTCCCTTTGTCACCTGCGATGAAGCATTGCGTGCTCAGCACCCTTTCGTCTCCACGGTAGACGCGGAAGTGGATGTGGGGAGTGCGGGGACCGTAGGGGACGGGCTTGATCGTGCGGAAATAATAGCCGCCATCGCGAGCCGTCATGAAGCGGCCGAATCCTTGGAAATGATCGTCACGCTTTCGGTCGGCGCGTCCGCCCCCTTCGCTATGAATGTAGGCACCCTGTGAATCGACTTGCCAGATCTCGACGCGGGCATGGGGGACCGGCTTGCCTTTCACATCGGTGACCTTCCCGTGGAGGTGGGTGATTTCGCCCACACTGGGAGTGATGCTATCGTTGATACGGACCAGATCGTTATCAGTGTCGAGCGGGAGCTTATCGGGATAAAACGGACCCTCCGTCATAGGAGGAGTCGCAGTGAGAGCTTCCGCAAAGGCACCCGGAATAGTAAAAAGCGCAGCGGAGCCGAGCGTGGCCTGACGCAGAAATTGACGGCGGTGGGAATCTAG
>JALZWJ010000397.1 GCA_023300065.1 Akkermansiaceae bacterium | reverse complement strand
TGACCAGGGAGCAAACTTTGTCTCATATACAAGAACACCCGAACAACGAGACAATCGTTCTAACGTAAATTTCTCAGTCTCTGTGGGCGCCGTGAGCGTTGCACGCAAATATCAACTACTTCCCAATAATGTTGTGACTCCAGTAAGTACCATGAAATTGTCTGGAACTCGTGCGCCCGTGACGGTCAACGATACAGTCTCTAGCAGGAAACTCATTCGAGACCCTTCCCTGTCCAAAGCACAGTACGTCGCTTCTCTTGACCTAGAGACACAGGCACCAATCATTTCATTGATCACATCAGATCTTGCAGAAAAAATTGCATCACTCGCCGCCATCGCAAACACCTGGCCCCCATCAAAGGCCCTCGGCAGCTTCCGCGATACCCTCGTCTTCTCCGCCGGCAACCCAGAGGCAGACCTCATGCTCATCGGCGAGGCCCCCGGCTTCCACGACGAACAACAACAACAACCCTTCATCGGACCCGCCGGAGAAAAGCTCGACCAAATCCTCAAAGCCATGGGCCTCTCCCGCGCGCAAGTTTACATCTCCTACATCTGTAAATTCCGCCCAGCCACCAAAAATCAAACCACCAACAACCGCCCTCCCTCACCAGAGGAAATGGCAACCTCCCTCCCATTTCTTAAAGCGGAAATCGACGTCGTCAAACCCCGCGCCATCATCGCCCTCGGAGCCAACGCCGCACAAGGACTGCTCCAAACCGCCCAAAAAGTCGGACAACTCCGTGAATCTTGGCACCAATTCCAAGGCATCCCTCTCCGCGTCTCCTACCACCCCTCCTACCTCCTTAGACAGGAGGATGGCCACGGCGAAAAACGAAAAGTCTGGGAAGACATGCTCGCCGCCATGGAAAAACTAGGCCTCCCCATCTCAGAGAAACAACGGGCCTACTTTAAGTAGTATCGAACTCTCAAAGAGAGAGATCACACATCAGGGACACATCTCGCAAAAGCCCCTCTTAGAGCCCCTCCTCTCATCCCCTAAGCCCCTAAGCCACTTGGCTAAAATAGATCATTCCAGCAAAACCCGCAGCGAAGCAATAGTAGGAAAAATACTCCAACTTCCCCCGCTTCACCGCACCCATCACCAGATAAATCGCAAACAACCCCACCACAGCCGCCGCCAGCGCCCCCATCAGATAAGGGGTATTAAAACACGACTTAAAAGCAGCCCCAAAGGACCCCGTCGTCTCCATCTGATCCTTCATCGTCAGGACAAAGCCCCCCGCAATCGCAGGGATCGACATTAAAAAGGAAAACTCCGCTGCCTTCTCCGCCTTCACCCCGCTCATCATCCCCGCCGCAATCGTCGAGCCAGAACGGGAAATCCCCGGCAGAATTGCCAACGCCTGCCCCACTCCCATAATGAGAGAGCTCTTCAAACCCACCTTAGCCGCCTGCCCCTTGATCAAACGCGGCACAAATAAAATCAACCCCGTAAAAATCAAAAGCCCCGAAACCAAAACCGGCTTCCCCGGTGCCGCATCAAAGAAATCTTTGAAAAACAAAGCCGCCACCACCGCAGGTAAAGTCGCGATCCCCAACCACATAATCATCTTCCGCTCCTCCACCATCTCTTTCTTATAAAGCGACTCCGTCAAAGCCCACAAACTCTTGCGGAAGAAAATCAGCACGCTCACCAAAGTCCCCAAATGGAGAATAATCTCAAAAGACAAATCAGGATGATGCTCCCCACCCACCTCACGTATCCCAAGGAGATACTGAGTCAGAACAATATGCCCCGAAGAAGAAATCGGAAGAAACTCCGCTAAGCCTTGCACGATTCCGACGATAATTGCTTTCCAAATTTCCATAACGACATCCCAATCTAACGCGCTCTCCCCCCTCAAACAAGCCCCTCCTCATCTGAGACGAAAATTTATTTCGCATTTCTAGAATTTCAAGGTAAACTACCTACATGAAAACATCCCTGTTTTTGCTCGCCCCCGTCATCCTTCTCACTTCCTGCGCCTCCCAACAAGGGCTCGCCGGCACACCCGTCGCACCTGCTGCCAATACCGCAGCTAACCAATTCGGCGTTCCCACCGCACCCGGAACTTACGTCCCTACAGCGCCCCCTTACCAGCCAGTCCAGCCCATTAACCCACCGGCAGCCCCATCCGCCCCCACCTTTAGCGCACCGGCGCCAAGCATCCCTACAAGCACCTCCGACACCCTAAACGGAAACGTCCACACCATTCAAAAAGGAGACTCCCTCTGGGGCATCGCCCGCAAATACAGCACCACCGTTGACGCCCTCAAAAGCTCCAACGGCCTCGCTGGTGACACCATCATCGAAGGTCGCACCATCATCATCCCCGGTCGCTAATCCTTCCCAACCTCTCATCAACCCTTTATACGTGGGCTGGTTTCAAAACCAGCCCACCTTCTTGTACCCATGAAACAACTTTTCCTACCTCTCCTTCTCGCAGCCACCCTCCCACTCACCGCACAAGAGACCCCGAATCGAGAGCAACTCATCGAGGCCCTCATGCAAGCTCCCGATGAAACCTCACTCACCGCCGCCATCACCGCAGGAGAAAAAGCAGGGCTCCCAAACCAAATGTTTCTCGAAGCGCGCTTTATCCACCTCATCAATAAAAACGACCCCACGGCCCTCGCCGCCCTCGCACCCGCCCTCCAGAAACAACTCCCCCACTACTCACCAGATGACACCCTAATCTTCGGCGTCAAAGAAGATTTCGAAAGCATCATCTACTACGCCAGAGCGCTCGCCGCCCTCCAAAAAAACGACACCCCACTCTTCAAAAAACTCATCACCGAGGCCTACTGGCTCAGCCCCGCACACGGAACCCAGTTCGCCCCCCACATCACCGAAGTCCGGCTTAAAGAAGCCATGGCCAAAGTCACCCTCGACCTAAATCGTACCTTCATAGACCAAAAACAAAGCGACAAAACAACCACCTTCAAACAACTCCTAGGAGACGCCCCCGCACTCCTCCTCCACTTCTGGACCCCCTGGGTCCAACCCTCCATCCTCGCCATGCCCGAGGTAGACGCCCTCGCAAAAAAACTCACCGAAAACAAAATCCCCGTCGCCTCACTCCTCCTTGCAGGAACTGCCGAATCAAAAAAAGACGCCGACCTCTACCTTGCCGAAAATAAAACAACCACCACCGGCCACTGGTTAGTAGACGCCACCAAATCATCCCTGGCCTCCACCCTCCGCATCGCCGCCTTCCCCACCGTCGTCCTCATTAAGAACGACGGCACCATCCTTTTCAACGGAGACCCCGCAGACGCCGACCTATGGCAGGAGCTGGCCACCCTCAACCCCGCCATCACCCCACCTACGAAGAATCCCGTACTTACGGACGCCCCACCTGAAAAACCAAATCCTGATCAAAAAACACCTGAATAAGAAACAACGCTAAACAAGTTTTACCTTGAACTATCGCCGCGACTTCGGCTTTCTTACTTAAACAAATTATTTATCACAAGTGCCACGCTACGAAGAACCATCCACCCAAGAACTTCACGCCCTTTCCATTCTCTGGAATGAGGGCCCCAGTACGGTCGGAACCGTACATGAAATCATGAATGGTTCGACCAATGACAGGACCTACACCACGACTCTCGCGGTCATGCGTAACCTTGAGAAAAAGAA
>JALZWJ010000396.1 GCA_023300065.1 Akkermansiaceae bacterium | reverse complement strand
TTCTGTGCTCACTTCATTGAGAAGAAATTGGGGCTCAACCCGATTGGACTTCTTTTCGTCAGTGCTGTCATTGCTTGTCTTGGCCTAAATGCGGTAGCTGCGATTCAATCGTTTGGACCTGCTGTTGGTGCCGTTCTTGTCTATTCAATCGGAAAGACTTTCTTCTGGCCTACTATGTTGGCCGTCGTTGGGGATCGCTTCCCTGCTACTGGTGCGGTTGCGATGAGTCTGATGGGTGGAATCGGGATGATGTCCGCTGGACTCATCGGTTCTGCTGGATTGGGTTACTTCAAGGACCGTTATGCAGCTGAGGAACTTAAGGCTGCCGATGCAGCTATTGCTGCTGAATGGCAAGGTCAAGGGAACCCAAGTACGTTCCTGAGTTTTGAGGCTGTTCAGCCAATCGATCCAAAGCGTCTCGAAGACGCTAAGGGGGTGGCTGCAGGAGAGCGAAGCGTAGTCGAGCAGACTGTCGTCGATGCCGATATTCGTGGTAATCGCCGGACTCTCAAGACTGACTCATTGATCCCAGCTGCCATGGCTTTGATCTTCCTTCTCTTGTTCTTCTACTTCCGTGCTACTGGAGGTTACAAGGCGGTGAAGATTGACTAATCTGATTTAGGGAATCCTCTCAAAACGGCGATCTTCGGATCGCCGTTTTTTTGTGCCTAGCCCTCACATTTTGCGCTTTGTGCAATTACAATATTTCATTGGGCCTGAGTCGGAAAATCCTAGACAGCTCCCCTCCATTCAGCGCAAAGAGCTGCTACGCGAGGGCGAAACCCCACGCCATCTACCCCATGAAAACCATTCAAATGATCAGCATCTTATGCAGTCTACTTCTCTCCGGTTGTGGAGAGTTGGATTCCTCCTCTTCTCAGTCACAGGCCGCAGGCATCCACTCCCGAAGTAAGTCTGGAGCGACTTATAAGGCAAAGGTTGCCTCCTTGCCGTCCCCCTTCTCGAGCGCGAAGAGCCCGGACGGCTTCCTTCCAGCTGCGGCTTCTTCTGACATCGCGCAAAAAGCTGCCTCGTTCCCTAAAGACAAGCACGGCATGGCGACCTACCCTCTAGCGGTCCGTCAACGTTATGTCCGCACCACTGCATACTCTCACGAGGAGAGAGAGGTAGGCGCTCCTTGGAAGAAGAATGCCATTGGGACGAACCTGAAATACGGGAGGATCCGCAGTGCTGCTGCCGATTGGTCACGCTACCCTGTGGGAACCAAGTTTAAGATCAAGGGTCTCCCGAATTGCACCTACGTTGTCGATGACTACGGCTCAGCTCTTGTCGGCACCAACACCGTCGACATCTACCACCCGACCCTCCGCACCATGCGTCGTTGGGGGACTCGTAAGACTGAGATTGTCGTCACGGAATGGGGTGATTGGGAGCGCGCTCTGAAGATCCTAGAGGGGCGTAAGAAATATTCTCACACTCGTAAGATGTATTACGCCGCCAAGGCGAAGGTCGACTCCGGCGAAGCCGCGAGGAATCGATAGTTCAAGCTCTCAAAGTTTGCCAATTTTCCAAAACCGGCCTCTCTGCAAAGAGAGGCCGGTTTTTTTGTTTTCCCCCAGCTCATGATCAGTCAGGGATGGGCATGCTGAAACAGGAACGCGCTGACTATGTCCTCCAAAAGTTGGAGGAACTCTACCCCGAGACGCCCATCCCGCTGGACCATACCAACTCCTTCACCCTACTCGTCGCCGTCCTCCTCTCCGCGCAATGCACCGATGCCCGGGTCAATATTGTCACGCCCGCGCTCTTCGCCCTCGCAGACACGGCGGAGAAAATGCGTCACCTCACCGTGGCGCAGATCGACGCCATTGTCCGCCCCTGCGGCCTAGCCCCGCGCAAGGCCACTGCGATTCAGGGGCTTTCGGAAATCCTCGTCGCAAAACATGGCGGGGAAGTCCCCAATGATATGGACGCTTTGGAGGAACTCCCCGGGGTGGGTCATAAGACCGCCTCCGTCGTTGTGGCGCAGGCTTTTGGGGTTCCCGCTTTTCCGGTCGATACCCACATTCACCGCCTCGCTCAGCGTTGGAAGCTCACCGATGGGCGAAGCGTGCAACGAACTGAAGAAGACTTAAAGAATCTCTTCCCTCGCGAGAGTTGGAATAAGCTCCACTTGCAGATCATCTTTTATGGTCGCGAATACTGCTCCGCGAGGGGGTGCAATGGAATGGTCTGTGGGCTCTGCAAAACCTTATTCCCAAGGCGAAAGACCCCTATCCAGACCAAGAAATAAAAGTCCGCTCTAAGCTTCCTCAGGGCGGGTGCGTCTTAGAGGTGTGACAGCCATCTTTCACGAAATTTTGCAGTTTCGGTAAAAGGTCCTTTACTCATCGTTTCGACTTTTGAGAATGGCGGCCAGTTTTCACACCAAATCGACCTAATATCTAACATGACTTCAACTTCCAAGTTCCACACCGCCAAAGGATGGCTCGTAGGCTCCGCTCTTACTGTTCTCGCCGCTGCTCCAGCCCTCGCGCAGGAAGCCGCCGCTAAAGATAAAAGCGCGCTTGATAAATACCTCCTTGAAGGTGGCCCACTTACCATCTTCATCGTGGCTGTCGGTCTCCTTTCTCTCATTAGCTTGAGCGTGTTCAACTTCATGAACTTGACGAAAAGCAAGTTCGCTCCAGATGATCTCAAGGCAGCCCTCCTCGATCACATGACAAATTGCCGTGTGCGTTCCGCGATTGAGCTCTCCGCTTCTCATCCTTCCTACCTTGGTCGTATGATGGCTTACTCTCTCCCGAACATCGATGCCACTCGCCCCGAGGACCTGGGCCGCGACCACGTTGAGGATGCCATCGCTGACTTCTCCATTAACGAGACTCGTAAGCAGATGACCTTCATCACCCTTCTTTCCCTCGTTGCTCAAGCAGCTCCAATGTTGGGTCTCTTCGGAACCGTTTTCGGTATGATCGCCGCGTTCGCCACCCTCGGTGAAAACGCCGGTGCAGACCCTTCTGATCTTGCGGGTGATATTTCCATCGCGCTTCTCACCACCATGTGGGGACTCGTTGTAGCGATCCTCGCTCTCTTCGCTTACTTCTTCTTCAAGAACCGTTTCAATGGTCTCGTCGCAGATTGTCATGGCACTGCTGAGAATCTCATCAACGCATCCATCCAAACCGTGAACGCGGATGCGCATCTTGCTAAGATTCCTGAGGGGATTGCCGTTTAACCCGTCGGTGGGGGAGGGCCTTTCCCTTCCCCTCCATCGTTGAACCACAAACCACCTTAGAATCCTATGGCATCCAAAAGACTCAGAGCCGCTAGCCAAGACCAAGGCGAGCCAGCCGAAATGGACATGTCGCCCATGATTGACATGGTCTTCCTGCTCCTTCT
>JALZWJ010000395.1 GCA_023300065.1 Akkermansiaceae bacterium | reverse complement strand
GCAACGCCGCCCCCGATGCCGGGCGTGGTGTCGGCGCAACCTCCAGTCATTCCAAACGTATGAAGCCTTACCTGATTATTCTGCTCGATTCCTTCCGTATGTTGAAGGCACAAGCCATCTTTTGGGTGACACTGGGGATTTCTCTTTTGGTGGCTCTGATCTACTTATCGATTGGTTTCGACGAGAACGGGATGAGCTTTTTCTTCGGCGCTTTGCCGGTAGAAAGCGATTCTCTTCGAGAGGGGACTCCCCAATCAACGACTCTTTATGTGGCGATTTTCACCAAGCTGATCGCTGAATATTGGCTGTCATGGATCGCGGTGATTTTGGCTCTCATCTCATGCTCTTCGATTTTTCCGGAGGCGCTGAAGGAGGGGGCTGCGGGAATGGTGCTGACGAAAAAGCCTTCCCGCTTGAGTGTCTTTATTGCGAAGTTAGCGGGGAGTCTTCTTTTTGTTCTGATTCAAGTGACGCTCTTCGTGGCGATTGTTTTTATCGCGATGAAGTGGCGATTGGGTTCTTGGAATCCCTCTGTCTTTTGGTATGTTCCTTTGGTTCTTTTGGTTTTCACCTATCTCTACTCTTTCATGGTTCTGATTGCGGTGAAAACGAAGTCGGTGATGACGGCTCTGATTCTTACTTTGGTGCTCTGGTTGGTCTCATCCATCGTGGGGATCGTCGAGGGGATGCTTTATGAAGGGGTGCAAATGGCGGAGATGTTTGAGGAAAGTGGCCCCGGTGACCGAGCCGTTGTGATTACTGAGGCGGGAGAAGGGGCAATGGTTCAGGAAAGTGAGAGCCTTCCTGAGTCGTCGGAAATGAATGAGCCTTCATCTCTGCACACGTGGCACCAACGCTTGGTGTTTGCTTATGGGATCTTTCCAAAATCGGGAAGGACAATGGATGTGGGCGACAGGCTCTTGGAAATCAATGGCGAGAAAGGGGTCGCGAAAGGTGACTTTACCACCATTATGATGCGTCTTGCGCTGGAGGATAGTGATGAAGGTGAATCCGATTTCCTTGAAGTGAAAGAGCAGGCTGCGGAGCGTCACTCGACGGGGTATGCCATAGGGACGTCCCTCGTCTTTGCCTTTGTGATGTTGGCTTTGGCTGCGTGGATTTTTTGTCGAAAAGAGATTTAAAGGGTGATCTTTGCTTCGATCTGCGGTGGGGCCCTGCGGGGAGCCGTTTTGGGTGTCGGAGCGCTTGGCTTGGGCCTTCTTACTGTGCGTAGAAAACCCCGGGCGTTGCCCGGGGCTGGCATATCTATGGCCTTTGGCCAACGAGACTCTGGGTGCGACTACTTCGACTTTGCGCAGCGGAAGCCGGTGTGGTTTGCAGGGGCGAGGGACTCGCTGTAGTGGCGGGCGCCGGGGCGGTAGCGGAGGCAGTAGGAGGCGTGACAGAGGAATGAGCCGCCTTTGGTGACGTGGAGGAGGCTGAGGGGGTGTTGGCGGCCGAAGATGATGGAGCTGGGCCATTTTCCTTTTTGAAGGAACCAGTTCATTTCGGGTTGGCTGACTCCGCCGGATGGGCCGGTGGGGTCGGGTTTTGGGTTTTTGGTGAAGACCTCGTAGTAGTCGGGGCGATACTTGTCTGAGCAATGTTCCCAGACGTTTCCGGCCATGTCGTAGAGGCCGAATTCATTGGCGGGGAAGGATTTAATGGGGGCGGAGCCGGTGAAGCCGTCTTTGCCGGTGTCGTTGTGCGGGAATTCTCCGGTGAAGATGTTGGCGAGCCATTTGCCGTCGGGTTGGGCGTCGGTTCCCCAGATGAAGTCGAGGCCGTCTTTTCCTCCGCGGGCGGCGAGTTCCCATTCGGCTTCGGTGGGGAGGCGCTTGCCAGCCCATTTGCAGTAGGCGTTTGCATCTTCCCAAGTGATGCAGACGACGGGGTGGTTTTCTTTCCCTATAAGGTCGGAGCCTTTTCCGGTGGGAGTTTTCCAAGAGGCCCCTTCTTCAAAGCGCCACCATTGCCAAACGGCGCCTTCGCCTTCGAGCTTCACGGCGGTGGGTGGGCCGGAGAAGACGAGGGCTCCCGCTTTTAGGGCTTCGGGAGGTGCTTTAGGGAAGTCTTTGATGGACCAGCCGCGTTCGGCTTGGGTTTTGTAGTTGGTGGCGTCTACGAATTTCTGGAACTGGGCGTTGGTGACCTCGTGGGTGTCGAGGTAGAAGCCGCTGACGGTGACTTTGTGGACGGGGCGCTCCTCGGGGTTGTGGGGGAGTTTGGGGTTTTCTGGAGTGCCACGGGTGTAGGTGGCGCCTTGGATCAAGACCATGCCGGTGGGCGCTTTGGTCTCGGCTTGGAGGAGGGAGATGAGAGGGAGAATGAAAAAGAGACGTTTCATGAGGCTTGGATTTATGGAGGGGACACCTTAACTACGGAGATGGCTACTACGAAATTTCGCCCATGTATCGATCTCCACGAGGGGAAGGTGAAGCAAATCGTGGGGGGGACTTTGGATGATGAGGGGGCGGTGGAGAATTTTGTCTCGGAGAAGGCTCCGAGTTGGTATGCCGAAAAATTCGGCGAAGACGATCTGCGGGGTGGGCACGTGATTAAGCTAGGGCCGGGGAATGATGCGGCGGCGCGGGAGGCGCTGGGAGCTTGGCGAGGTGGCTTACAGATCGGGGGCGGGATCACGCTGGAGAATGCGGCGGAGTGGCTGGAGGCGGGGGCGAGTGAGGTGATTGTGACGTCGTGGCTTTTTGATGAGGCGGGGAATTTTTTGGAGGATCGGCTGGCGGCTTTGGTGGGGGAGATTGGCGCTGAGAAGATTGTGCTAGACCTGAGTTGCCGGCAGGTGGGTGAGGGATGGAAGGTGGCGATGAACCGTTGGCAGACGATCACGGAGATGGCGATCGATTTGGAGACGGTGGGACATTTGGCGAAGTCTTGTGGGGAGTTCTTGATCCATGCGGCAGATGTGGAGGGCCAGTGTGGCGGGGTGGATGTGCCTTTGGTGAATCTGCTGGGGGAGTGGGAGGGATGCGCGATCACGTATGCCGGTGGAGTGCGTGGGCTGGGGGATTTGGAGCTGATCAATGAGGCGAGTGGCGGTCGGCTGGATGCGACGGTGGGGAGTGCTCTGGATTTGTTTGGTGGGAGCGGGGTGTCCTACAAGCAGTTGCTAAGTTGGAATCAGGGCTAGCCAATGTTCGGCGGGGCTCCTACGGTCCGACCATGTCAAAGCGCGTATTAATCACTGGAGGAGCTGGTTTTTTAGGAAGTCACCTCTGTGACCGAATGATCGAGGCGGGGAATGAGGTGATCTGCCTCGATAACTATTTCACTGGGCAGCGGAAGAATATTACGCACCTTTTGGATCACCCCAGTTTTGAGTTGATCCGCCACGATGTGATTGATCCAATCAAGCTGGAGGTGGATCAAATCTTTAATCTGGCCTGTCCCGCTTCGCCGATCCATTACCAGTATAATGCGATCAAGACGATGAAGACTTCGGTGATGGGTGCGATCAATATGTTGGGCTTAGCGCGGCGGACGAAGGCGCGTATTCTACAAGCCTCGACCTCAGAGGTTTACGGGGACCCCTTGGTCCACCCACAGCGGGAGGACTACTGGGGGCATGTGAATCCGATCGGGATTCGCTCGTGCTATGACGAGGGGAAGCGCTGCGCGGAGACTTTATTCATGGACTACCATCGTCAGAATGAGGTTGAGGTGCGCATTATGCGGATTTTCAATACCTACGGTCCGCGCATGAATGCGGAGGATGGGCGCGTGGTTTCTAACTTTATCGTGCAGGCTTTAAAGGGGGAAGATATTACGATTTATGGTGATGGGTCGCAGACTCGTTCTTTTTGTTACTGTGACGATAATATCGAGGGGATGATCCGTTTGATGAATGGGGATCACATGGGGCCGATTAATATCGGGAACCCGAATGAGTTCACGATGTTAGAGTTGGCTGAGCAGGTCATCGACCTCACTGGGTCTAAGTCTAAGATCGCGCATATGCCACTGCCGCAGGATGATCCGAAGCAGAGGCAGCCTGATATCACGCTCGCTAAGAAGGAGTTAGGTTGGGAGCCCAAGACTCAGTTGCGAGAGGGGCTGGAGAAGACGATCGCCTACTTTGAAGCAGATCTGAGTGAAGCTTGATCCTTCAGACCATCGAGCGCTTTGATAATTGCTTTCTCAACGGTCGGATCATTTAAGTTCCCTAGATGCCCTCCTTCAGGAAATACGGTGAGCTGTGAACTTGAGAAGGTGCTCTGCAGCCATTTTAAATCCTTAGCGGGGAGCATGAAGTCATTGCGATTCGTCAAAATGCGGATTTTTGGCTGGCGGCGTAATTTCTGAGTGTGGTTTCTCAGGTTGGCATGGCGGAGGATCTCCTTCGCGCTGATGCCTCTCTCCTGATAGTAGGGGGCCGCGAGTTTGTAAAAATAATCATCGTAGGTGTAAGTCATGATTTCATTGTAAACCGGCTCTCTTTTCCATGCTGAAAGTGGTGTTTGGAGGACGCCGCGATCATTGCGAATCTGGCTGCTGTAGATGATGTCTCGTAAGCCAAAGCGAAAGGATAGGCCGACGAGGTATTGGGATTCGATCTTGTCGAACATGATCGGTGGACCCTCTCTTCTGGAAAGGATTCCGTTTGCGGTTGCCTTGTGGACGGTGTTGTTGATGCGAGCTTGGCGTTCTTTTGCAGGCCATGCTAGGGGAGCTCTAACAAAGCGGTCGACCAGCTTTGAGCTGTGGACCATGTCGACCGGTGTGTTGATCGCGACATAGCGATCGAATTTCATAAGATTTGGGTCTGATTTCTCATCTCTAATAGCGAGATTTAGCGCGATAAATCCGCCCATCGACATCCCGACGAGAGCCCGTTTTTCTGAATGTTGACCACGCTTTCGAACGAGGTATTTATCCATTTCAGTGACCGCGATTAATAAATCCCTGCTGTCGGATGGTGCGTAGATTGGTAAGTCGGCGGTTGAGGCCTTTGCCATGAATTCCGGATGGAAAACACTGGTAGTGCTCACAACAGAATAGCCCTCATTATAAAGATTTTCCGCCAGCGCTAGGGGCAGATTAGAAAGGCTATGGGAATTTAGCCCCGGGAGAATGTAGACGAGGGGGGCGGAATGTGGCTGAAGCCAGTAATTGAACTGAAGTTTCCGCCCGGTGGTGGGGATCTTGATTTTGACTTCGCGGGTGCTGGCTAGGAAGTTCCTGTCCTTCGGGGCGATTGATACTGCGCCTAAAGTTTGGAGGCAGGCGAGATCAAGCGGGCCCTTTAATGCTAAATCTGGCTGTTCATACTTGCTGCCATAGGTCCAAGCGTATTTCAGGATGGAGTATGAATCAGGCTCGATTTTAACGAGCTGGCGGGCCATTTCACTGCGGCCTGCGAGTCGATTATAGGTGCCGAGGAAGGACGCTGAGCGATAGGGGGAATTGAGGTGATTTAGGGGGTTGAGAGCGCGATCCGCGATGATGCCAACGGTGTTTCGTTCATCGCTGGGGCCGAGTAAGGGCAGCATGACGTATGTCTCTGGGCGCCAGCCCCATTTGCTCAAAGTTTGGTTGGAATCTGCTTGAGATCTAGCGATGCCCCAACGCGTGGCGGGGTCGAACAATCCGCCAATTCCCACGGTGCTATTTGATACGAAGCGTAAGGTTTCATTCTTCATTCCAGCCCAGCGACCTTGGAGTAGATTGTTCACCAGCCTGCCGGGGTAGGTGATGTTATGGCTGAACTTCCCGATAGAGCCTCTCACTGGTTTTGGTAGGGTTGCTCGGTAAACTTTGGCGGATGGATGGATCACGCCTTTTAGGAGGCCTTCATTGGCCGCCCAGATTCCTCGGTTGACCCGTTCATAGGGATCTTTAATGAACTGAGGCGTCGTGGTCTTACTATCAGGTGTGAAAGAGGAGGCGCTATGATCGCGGCTCAGAGGAGAGCAGGCGGTCAAAAAGCATGCGGCAAAAATCGCAGTGAATGGGAGGTGACAAGAAATCAAAGGTCGAAGGTGTTTCACTGAGGATAGGGCGAGATATTGGACACGCAATTTTTTAATCAAACTCGTTATCCTGACTCTTAAATTCTCCTGCGATGTCGATGAAATGAGGCTGAAGAGTTCTTACCTAGAATTTTCGTTGGTAAGGAGGAGTTCGCACGTCTAGAGTTCTGACCAATTTATGAAGTTAAAATTTTGCGGAGCAGCAGGGACGACGACAGGGTCGCAGCATCTTTTAGAAGTCAACGGTCAGCGGATCCTTTTGGATTGCGGGCTCTATCAAGGTCGGCGGAATGATGCGCATGAGATCAACTGCTGCTTCCCACACTTCGATCCAAAGTCGATTGATCAGGTGGTGCTCTCGCACGCGCACATTGATCACAGCGGTAATTTGCCAAACCTTACGAGTAAGGGATTTGAGGGGAACATTTACGCGACCTTTGCGACGCGTGACCTTTGTGCGGTGATGCTGGGGGATTCCGCTCGTATTCAACAGTCCGATGCGGAGTGGATGAATAAGCGGAATAAGAAAGAGGGGAAGCCCTTGATCAAGCCGCTCTATACTCAAATCGATGCCGAGCTCTGCCTCCGTCAGTTCGTGAACGTGGGCTATGACCGGAAGATGATGATCGCGAAGGGGGTCGAGATGACTTTCATCGATGCGGGTCATATTTTGGGGAGTGCTCAAATTATTTTGGACATTGAGGACGAAGAGGATGGTAAGAGAAAGCGTCTTCTTTTTTCAGGTGATGTGGGGCGCGGGGATAACGATCTTTTGCGTGATCCATCCGCGAGTGAAGATGTGGACTATGTGATCATGGAAAGCACCTATGGTGGCCGTGAGCACGAGCTGGGTGCTGGAGCTGATGAAGCGGTTGCG
>JALZWJ010000394.1 GCA_023300065.1 Akkermansiaceae bacterium | reverse complement strand
TTGATCCAGAAACGGGTTGGCCCATTGCTTCTTGCGTGTCTCGCGCAAAGGAATCTTGCAGGAAGGTTGTCGACTGGCGGTCCTCGACACGGCTGCTGGTCCAGCTGTTGGCATTCTGAGCTCGGAGAACGACGGTATTGAATCGATCAGTAATGAAATCTTCCCCGAAGAGGGGGTAGTCGAGTTTCCTAGGGCCGTAGACTGCACGGAAGAGGAGCCGGAGGGAATTTTTAGCACTGCTACGTGATCCGTTTCCATGAACACGAATTCCGGCGTTTTCTTGGATAGAGGCATTAGGATCAGCAGGGTCAATAAACTCAAGAGACACGGGGCGCTCCCAAGCGATCCCTCGGCCTTGGGTATTCGCGAGAATGCCGATACCGCTGTCAAAGAAGTTATCGGGATCCGTGACGAGAGAAAGGGTGCGGATGGACTTGAGCGCTGAGGCGATTTCTTCACTATAAAGGGGATCATTGACGACATCAGGATCCATGTCGGATTGTTCAATGATGTCAGCGGTGAAGAGGTACGTTTGAGTGTCAATATTTGTCGGCGTGAGACCATCCCTAAATGCGGCGGCGCGGAGGACGGTAGTGCTATTGATGGTGAGGCTTGCGGTGTTCAGAGTAGAGATACCATTGGTGAGAGATGGCTCTGATCCGTCAGTGGTGTAGATGATGGCGGCCCCTGGAGTGGCGGTGGTGATATTGACGATGAAGGGAGCATCATAGAAGCCGCGGTCGACATCGAAGGAGGTGTCTGCGACGAATCCTTCCGTTGCCGTTCCATTTTCTACTTCGGGAGTCGGTGGAGATAGAAACCCTGCGGAGCTGTAGGAGATGTCGGCGCGTTGAGAAGGATAGTTAAACTCGTTGATGATGGTTGCCCCGTCTGGAGCGACGAGGGCGAGGTAGCCTCCACCCGCTGAGATTCTAAAGTTGGTATGAAGTTCCGGGAGTCCACGGCTCGAGCCAGTGGCGAAGACAATGAGGTAAGATTCTCCGCCGAGGGAAATGCCATCGGGGAAGGTCCACTCGGTTTGGTTTAAAAGGTCGCTGGTGAGGTGGAAGCCATCGAGATCAATCGCGAAAAGGTTGGGATTATAGATTTCAATCCAGTCAGAAAAGTTACCGTCTTCGTCAGCGAATTCACTGTCATTACTGGCCAAGAATTCATTGAGCACAGGCGGGAGGGCAGACACATCGACTCCGACAGTGACTTGGGAAGTGGTCGTTCCTCCAGCATTGGTCGCGGTGAGAGTGTAGGTGGTGGTGGCGGTGGGGCTGAGGGCGAGACTGCCCGAGGAGGCGCTGATTGAGCCGATGCCGTTATCGATCTCGGCAGTGTCTGCGTCGGTGATTTGCCAGTCCAGAGTGGTTGATTCACCGCTCGTAATGAGCGCGGGACTGGTGGTTAGGACATCGATGCTTGGCTCCGGAACAGCAATCCGAATTTGGTAGGCGTTAATATGGGCATTCCCAAAACCATTAGTGACGAGGCTGAGTGTTTGACTGGCGCTATCCGCAATGAAGGTTCCGGTGACGTTTTGCCCGAAGGTGCCTGGGCCTCCGATGGAGTTAACATCTACCGTATTTCCTTGGTCATCACCATAGGTCATGGTGCGGATGCCGCGGAGGTCTGTGAAGAAGATTTGGATCGCGTAGGCCTGACCTACGATTAAGGATTCGCCGCCGACGATGAGAGTCGTCGTGGTTCCGCCGCCGAATTCGACGGAATCCAGTAAAGCATCTAGACCCGGGTCCAGCGTGGTTCCCCCTTTGAGCCCGACCGATGCTGCGGGGTTCGCAAAGAGGGTATCCGAGGGGGTAAAATCGACCCCATTGACAGTAACGTTGCCGCTTGCCCCGGTGCCATTGATCGCTTCGACAAGACTCCCAATGGGGGAAATGGATACGGCGCTGACAGTGTCCTCAACAGGTTCCCAGGTGATTGGGGCCGCGTGGGCGAAAGCGGAGAAGAGAAAGGAGAGGAGGGCGAAGGAGCGCGTCATAGTAAAAAAGGGAAGGAAAAGGGGCTAAAAAAAGCGTCAGCTGTGGCGGTAGTCATTTGATTTTCTGCGACGCCCCTGGAGGCCTCGACAACTCTGCCCGCGATGGAAACATCGGATGAATTCCCGATACCGGTGGAAATATCAGTATCAGCGTCTCCATGTGATGACCGCGGCTTGGTTCGTAACTGAGGCCAAGACGACTCCAGCGAGCAAGAGAGCGGTTAGTGTTTTTTAAAGTGTAGCTTCATATTTTGTATTATTAATTTCCCATGACCTAAGGAGAGAGGAGCCACTCAATGAGCGAACTACCTTAATGGGATTTTACGATTTATAAAAAGGACTACTCTACTAATAGACTCGGTCAACAGCTCTGTCCAATCGGAAGTCGTAGTGTTTTTTATATTTTCAGAGGAAAAGCGAATCTTTCCTAATAATGGCAATCGGATGCCACAATTCACCATCCCGATAAATAAGATATCGCCCCCCCTTCTTAACCTAGTGAGATTTTAATTTTCACGAAGTTTGGAGAAAACCTTTCCGGTAGGTTTCTTAGGGAGGGTCTTTTTCCAGTCTGCGAGGAGCTTGGAAAGGTGGGCGACGCTTTCTTGATTCTCTTCCGCGAGGTTTGTTTTTTCGTAGGGATCGGCGATGATATTGAAGAGCTCTTTTTGGGAGCCGTCGGCGTTGCTGACGAGTTTCCATTGCTGATGGAGGACGGCGTAGGCGCCCCAGTGAGTCTTGCTCTTTTTCTTTGAGCCGGACTTCCAGAAAAGGGGCTTTCCGCGGAGCGTGGCTTCTTGTTTCCCTTGGAGGACTTGGGATTG
The DNA here is from genome assembly GCA_023300065.1 of Akkermansiaceae bacterium. Classification (GTDB taxonomy): domain Bacteria; phylum Verrucomicrobiota; class Verrucomicrobiia; order Verrucomicrobiales; family Akkermansiaceae; genus SW10. The sequence goes on along the minus strand of JALZWJ010000394.1, from coordinate 6,632 downwards.
GTCGACGCCATCAGGCTTGTAGTCCGCCGGGAGTGCGGCACCGGCGAGGGCGCAGAAGGTGGGGAGGAGATCGACAGCAGAGAGGAGGGCGTCGTTGTCAATTTTCCCGGCAGGGATTTTTTCGGGCCAGCGGGCGATGAAGGGGACATTGATGCCACCTTCGAAAAGGGACGCTTTGTAGCCTCGGCGGCCGGCCGTGATTCCTTTCGCCGCGCTGATCCCCCACCCTGCTCCGGTGGCTGTGTCGTACTTGAGGACGGGGTCACCAGCCTTGGAAGAGCGGGCCGGCCCGTTATCGGAACTGAAGATGACGAGGGTATTATCGGAGATTTTTAGGCGGTCGAGAGTCGCGAGGACTTGGCCGATGCGGTCATCGGCATGGGAGAGGACGGAGGCGTAGATTTGGTCCCCTCGGCTTTCCATATCACGGAAGCGCCGTTCGTATTTCGGAACGGTATGGAAGGGTGTGTGGGGTTCATGAACCCAGAGATTGATGAAGAAGGGAGTGTCGGCTGCCACGGATTTTTCGATAAAGGCGCTGGCGTGCATCGCATCCTCATGGACCGGCATTTGTTCGCCGGAGCAATTGAATGCACCATACTCATCATAACCGTAAGCGGCAGGAGTGGGTGAATCAGGGATCATATCGTTGGCAAGGTGCCACTTGCCGTAGTGGGCGGTGGCGTAGCCTGCTTTTTTCAGAAGGCGCGGGATGGTGGGGGCGCTAGGAGCGAGCCAGTCGGGCATGCCGCGCTTCGCATTACTAGGAACCCAAGCAAAGTGGCCGTCAATATTGTAGCGAGCCGGAAAGTGGCCGGTCATCACACCGGTGCGACTGGGCGAGCACACACCACTAGCGACGGTGAAGCGGTGGAAATCGGTTCCTTCTTTGGCAAGGCGGTCGATGTTGGGAGTCTTGACGTAAGGGTGACCGTGGCAGGAGAGATCGCCCCAGCCCCAGTCGTCAGCGAAGATAAAGATGATGTTTGGTCGCTCCTCCGCTGCAAATCCTAGATTCGATAAGAGAAGTCCGAGCGTGGCGATGATTACAATTTTCATGGTGTATCGATGATCTAAGCGGGCATTTTCCCCATCACTTAATGAGGCTGTTTAGGCAAAAATTCGAGGGATTGAAATAGCTAATCTAAAGGAGAGGTACCCAGGGCGAACACTCCCCCATTTTGTGGAGGGACAAAGTGGGCAGAATTCTCTACGCTTTCGACATGTCCTCGAAAGCGAAGCTCCTTTCTGCCACCGGCCTCCTGATTATTGCACTGGGGGTAGCGGTGTTTTTCATCTTCCGCGATGGGGCGGAGGAGGAACCGACTCTTACGGCGGCGCAGCTCTCGCGATACGAGGAAGGGGTCTTTTACCGTACCACAGTGACCTCCACGGTGCAGGGGCAGGTCGAGGATAAGAACTGGGGACTGGAGAAGAAGGTAACCCTCGTGCATGAGGGGGAAGTCGACTTCATCCGCCAAGTGAAAGCGGTGAACGCAGACCACACGGAGGTCATCGTGGGGCTAGAGGTGCTCTCGGCCCGCGATCTGGAGGTCCGGCTGGACCTCGCCGATGCCACGCTGGACCTCCCGCCGGCCGTGGGAGTGCTGGGAAAAGCGGCTAAGAAGATCATCTTCACGGGACCTAGCGGGGTGGCCGCCGGAGTGGCGAGCGAGAAGGCTGCCGAGTGGCTCCGCAGTGCCGAGAACCGCCAAAGGGTGCTCTCTCGCGTAAACTTCGCGGTGACGGCAGTGACTGGAAAAGGGATCGAAGAGCACTTACTCGATGCAAAACTGCAACCACTGGAAGCTTATGAGGGCTTGACCGCTGACTACACTTACGAAGCGGGCGCGGGCTTGGTTGACTTCCAAACCAAGGCGACTCTCTCAAAAGCGCAGGAAGAACGGGTGAAGAACTTTTCCGTTTACAGCGAAGCTTACCTTTTGCCCGATACGGACCCCGATGGACCCGCCGAGTGGGACGTCGATGTCCGCACGATCGCGCATCTCCTGGCCCCTACTGGCGATCTTGATGTCAGTGGGACTCTCACTCTGAAACGAGAATCAACCTACGGAAATGAAACCCGGCTTAAGATCGTGAAAGGCAAGGTGGTCTTCTCCGGCGGGACGGATAAGGCAAAGGTCCTAGGCACCTGGGCCGCGCGTGGGTCACTCTACTACGACCTCGCGACTCATAACATCATCGAGGGAAATCTCACCGGAGCCGTCTCGCTGGAGAGGCGCTCAACCGACCACGTCCTCTTTGAGGAGAAATTTAAGACCGAGCCCACTTACCGAGTCGTGATTAAGGGCTTCTCTACCAAGAATGCCGCGGAGGCACGCAAACCTGTCACCGATGTGAAAACGACCCGATGAAACTCGCTCCCGTTGGTTTACAGGTCGAGCACCTCACGATCCGTGGGAAGAAGACGGCCATTCTCGATGACCTCTCGCTCTCGCTAGAGGGAGGGACTTTGGTGGGGCTGATCGGTCCCAGTGGAGCTGGTAAAACCACCCTCCTCCGCACGCTCGGCCTCCGGCCTCCGAGTCGTAAAAATGGCGACCTCGGAATCGTGAGTCTCGTCGAAGGAAAAACGGCAACCCGCATTTCCGGAGGGAACCATCAGTCCCTTTTAAAGATCCTTTCTTATGTCCCGCAGGAGGATCTTTTTTCAGAATCCGCAACCGTGCGGGAAGTGCTAGAAGATGCCCTGACCTTCTCTGGTCACGATGCCGCCCCTGCCGCCCTCCTCCAGTCGGTGGGCCTTGCCTCGGATTTCCTGAACCAACCCGTTTCAAAAATCTCAGGCGGAGAAAAGCGCCGTCTCTCGCTGGCACGGGCGCTCTGCTCGCAGCCGCGCATTCTCTTACTGGATGAACCGACGAGCGGGCTGGACCTGCCGGTGGCCTTCGAGGTCATGCAGCTCTTACGGAACCTGTGTGACACGCACGCCCTCACCATCGTGACGACCAGCCACCTCCCGGGAACGCTCGCGGGGTGCGACCGTGTCCTGGTGATGGATAAGGGCGGGCGCTTGAAGGCGGACCATCACGACCCAGCCGCCCTCTTGGCCAGCACTCCTGAGGTTGATCTCTTTGACCAAAGCACCCCGATCAAAGAGATCGCGGATTTTGATTACTTAGACTCCCCGGATACGAGTCGCGATTGGTGGAATGCCCGCCACTTCGGCGCCATCGTGCGGCGCTCAGCGCGCCAATCCTTCCGCGACTACGCGGCCGCCAAGGTCACGATCGCCCTCCCGGTCTTGCTTGCGGGACTCATTATTTTCACCCAATCGCTACATGGCGGGGAGAGCCCGCGCTTTATTAATTTCTTCCTCACTATCGCGGCGCTCTGGATCGGGATGTCACTTACGATCCGAGAGATCGTCTCACGCCGCTCGCTCTATGCGATCGATGAACTGAGTGGACTCGGAAAGTTCTCGTACTTCCACGCCAAGACCGCCTTTGCGATTGTGATGGTGGCGCTCAGCACGCTGCTCCTGTGTGGCGCGACTTGGTTCTTTGTTTGGCTCTTCAAAATAGACCCAGATGCGGTGGCGGCATCCGATTGGTTCGACTCGCGGGACCTCGTCTCGCACTTTCTCGTGCTCAGCTTGGTTTGCTTTTCCGGAGCCATGATCGGCCTGCTGCTCTCGACCCTAGCGCGATCTGAGCGGGGTGCGGTTTCTCTCATGCCTCTGGTCCTCCTCCCGCATGTTTTGCTGAGTAAATACGCGACCGGGTTCGCGGGAGAGGCTACGGATCAAAAGCTCACTCATCCCTTCCACAGCCTTGATCTGGAGCGAGTGGACTACTCTGGATTCACTTGGATAGAGCAAGGGAACTTCTGGGGCAGCCTCGGGGCTTCGACCCGCCACGGGACGGCGGTTTTTGATCAACTCGGCTCGGCCCGCTTTGGGTTTGGAGAGATCTTTGGCCTCGATTTCGCGGCCTTGATTTTCCTCGTGATCGGGCAAGCGCTTCTCGCCCTCACCATCTTCTGCTATTCTGCGAACTCGGCAATCCGCCGTATTAAATGAGCCAACTTGAACCACTCGACGACGGAGTCCGGCGCTTTCGCCCCGGGCTCATGATCTTGCTGTGCGCCCTCGTGCTGGCGGGAGCGGGCTGGTTTATTTTTCAAAAGGTGGCGGCCAAGCAAGGTCTCATTGAGACAGAAGAGCCCGTCAGCGAAATCGCGGCGATCGAAGAAGAACTCCGCGCGCCCCCTCCCCCGCCGCCGCCGCCCTCGATCCATCCGCTGGAGGGGGATCGCCGCCTCTTTCTGGCCGATGGCTGCCGCTACCGTTTTCAGGAGCTGACCTTTACTCGCGATTTCTCGGAACAGCATGGCCTGCCCGGCGCGGTCTTGCGGGCGGATGATCCTAGCCTCTGGAAGTTCGTCGGCGTGCCAGAGAAGGAAGACGTTTACCGCATCTTCTGCGCTGACCGAAACTTCCCAGACCTCCATGAGGCCAACCTCACTTACACGCGCGTGCTGGATGATGGGACGCCACAAGACGAGCTGCCCCCTTACCTCACGCTACGGGGTGACGATCCCTGCGAGTGGCAGGTCCGCAAGCTCTCCGAGAAAGATCAATACGAACTCTACTGCCTCAGTGGGAGCGCTCCATTTACCGGCGAGAGCCTAGGCTGGACGGATGAGCAAGAAGACCTCAACGGCGATCTCATCACCGCGACGCTTGGAGAAAACGGGAATCCATCGTGGTTCATCCTCGCCGAGGATGAGAAGCCCACCCTGCCCCGCCGGGCCTCCCATCTCATCGTGATGCCACGTGAAACCGATGAGGGTGACGAAGAGGATTTGGAAAGATCTCGGGACTATTTTGAAGCACACGGGATCGGGATCTTCCGCGTAAAATTAGAAACAGCCGATGATGAATTCCTGCGCGTGGCGGAAGATCTGAGCCATATCGAATTGGTGAAAGCGATCCGTAACAATGACCCCGTCATCGACCATCCCGACTTCCCGCCCTTGGCGTCTTTGACTTCTCTCGATCTCACTCGGCTTCCAGAAGCTGATTCTCTTTTCCCCCTCATCATCCCGCTAAAGGTCGCGCTGCATCCCCATCTCATTCAGGAACTTACGATGCAGAACACGAAGTTCTGGAAGAACGATTGGGAGAGGAACGATGACTTCCAGAGCCTCCTCGATGAATCCGACACCGCCGATGGCCGCGTGTATCGGGGGGAGAAATTCACCTACATCTTTGTCTCTTGGGACCGATGAAAACTCGGAGCAATACGCCACATTCCATACATGATGAAAATGCAGGATCCATCTATCCAGGCCCACCACTCCGGCCTCACGTAATATTTGCCGACGACCGTGCCGCCCAGGGGGTAAGACCAAGCGATCCCCCCTGCCACCAGATCACAGACGAGATGCAAGAGGTAGGCGGCCGAGAGCCAAATCGCCATGCCGGGCGGAAAACGTTTTTTTATGAACAAGGAGCCGATCACCATGACGAGGGTGAGACCGACCCAGAAAGGAAAGCCATGCGACCAGCTCGTGTAGCGAGCGGCCAAAGACAGATGCGGGTTCAACAAATCCGGCGCGGCACCAAAGACTCCCAGCGCGATGATTTCACGGTTCGAGAAAACCTCATTCCGGTCTGCACCCCGGTCCGTCCGCTCGATCACACTCGCGATGATCACAGGGAGAAGAGCATGGGTAATGGTGTTCATGGTTTGGTATTTAGCTTAACAGTAACCCGTTCGTCATGAAATCAAAACTCACTAAATACTGGTTCATCATCTACGTCCTTGCGGCGCTGTTGGTGCTGGGTGGGCTTTTGAATCTCGGCATCCACTACGGGCCGGGATTAGAGGATTGGCTGATGGGCAAACTGGTGCCGGAGGTTTGGCGCTCTACGGCGGATGATCTTTTGCACCGATTGTTCCGCGATGAGTTGCGCTCATTTTTGGTGACGAGCGGTTTTGGCCTGGGGATCGTGGTGATCGGGGTGACTTTGTTTCCGTTGAAGGAGAAGCTCTCGGCCGCTTATGAGGAGGAGCGGTTTCCGGAGTTTGAAAAATTGCCCCAGCCTCCTCTTTGGCGGCAAGGGTTGGAGGAGGTGAAGCTAGCCTCACTCTATCTACTGCTGCAAGGGATGAGCTTTTACCTCGCGATGCAGGGGCACACGACGCTCGCCACGCTCGGGGCCTCGCTCTCGGTTGGCTACCTCGTGGGTGCGATGGCGCTGGACCATTGCGCGCCTTTTTTCCAACGCCGTAACCGTAAGATTCACGGGATCCTCTGGATCTTCCTCCGGCATGCTCCGTTTCGGATTACCTTGATCGGCTTGATCTGTGTTGGGCCCGTTCTTCTTCTGGAAAAGTCTCTCCCCTCATCTCTCACGCCAGCCATCGCGATCAGTCTTTTGGTCCTTACTGAGGTTCTGGGGATGGCTTGTGCGACCTTATTAGGCTGCCACTTGGGTGCGGCGCTTTTGAAGAAAAACCCGGAATTGGTGACGAATCCCCCGCCAAAAGCGTGGACCTTGAGCTATCGCACGGTGGTCGTGGTGCTCACGGTGTGGCTCACGATCTTCTTCGGCTGGTGGGTCAATGGCGTGGCTTTTGGCCTGTGAAGCAGGCGACCAATTG
>JALZWJ010000393.1 GCA_023300065.1 Akkermansiaceae bacterium | reverse complement strand
GCGATCAGCGATAGCGCTTGCTTCGTCTTCTGAGACGGCGGTGCCGGCTTCTGCTTGCTTGAGGCCGATTTTATCGAGAAGGGCTGAGAAGTGCTTACGATCCTCGGCGAGCTCGATGTTCTTTGGGCTGGTGCCGATGATGGGAACGCCGTGGCGCTCTAGGTCGGCAGCGAGGTTGAGGGGTGTTTGACCACCGAATTGGACGATGACGCCATCGGGTTTTTCTTGGTCACAGATGTTGAGGACGTCCTCGAGTGTGAGGGGCTCGAAGTAGAGCTTATCCGAGGTGTCGTAGTCGGTGGAGACGGTCTCCGGGTTGGAGTTGACCATGACGGACTCGTAGCCGAGCTCGCGGAGGGCGAAGGAGGCGTGGACGCAGCAGTAGTCGAACTCGATTCCCTGGCCGATGCGGTTTGGCCCACCACCGAGGATGACGATCTTTTTGGCATCCGTCTCGCGGGCTTCGTTTTCGTCGCCGTAGGTAGAGTAGTAGTAGGGAGTCGCGGCTTCAAACTCAGCCGCACAGGTATCGACGAGGCGGTAGGTGGGGATGATGCCTTGGGCCTTACGCTCGGCGCGGATCTCGTCTTGGTCGACGCCGCGGGCGTGAGCGATCTGGATGTCTGAGAAGCCGAGTTTCTTTGCGCGGCGAAGATCGGTTTTTGAGAGGCTGGCGAGGTCTTTCCCTTCTTCACAGATGACGCGCATGTTCTCGAGGAACCAGGGGTCGATCTGGGTGGCGTCGAAGATCTCCTCGATGGTCCAGCCTTGCTCGAAGGCGACCTTGAGCCAGAAGATGCGCTCGGCATTTGGGACGATGAGCTTGCGCTCGATCTGCTCATGGGTCGCTTCTGGGTCCTTGCCATCGAAGCCGAATCCGAAGCGGCCGGTCTCCAATGAACGGAGGGCTTTTTGAAGGGACTCCTTGAAAGTGCGGCCAATTGACATCGCTTCGCCCACGGCCTTCATGGAAGTAGTAAGAACCGGATCGGCAGTGGGGAATTTCTCGAAAGTGAAGCGGGGAACCTTGGTGACGACGTAGTCGATGGTGGGCTCGAAGCTGGCTGGGGTCTCCTTGGTGATGTCGTTCGGGAGCTCATCGAGGGTGTATCCGACGGCGAGTTTCGCGGCGATTTTCGCGATGGGGTAACCGGTGGCCTTGGAGGCGAGGGCGGAAGAGCGGCTGACGCGCGGGTTCATCTCGATGACGATGCAGCGGCCGGTCTTTGGATCGACGGAGAATTGGATATTAGAACCACCAGTCTCGACGCCGATCTCGCGGATCACGGCGAAGGAGGCATCGCGCATGATTTGGTATTCGCGGTCTGAGAGGGTCTGGGCGGGAGCCACCGTGATGGAGTCGCCGGTGTGGACGCCCATGGGGTCGAGGTTTTCGATGGAGCAGATGACGACGCAGTTATCGGCGTGGTCACGCATCACTTCCATTTCGTATTCCTTCCAGCCGAGGAGGCATTCTTCCACCAGGACCTCGGTGGTGGGTGAGAGGTCTAGGCCGCGAGTTACGATGGTGTCGAACTCCTCCTTATTGTAGGCGATGCCGCCACCGGTGCCACCAAGGGTGAAGGCGGGGCGGATGACGAGGGGCATCATGCCGATGTCCTCCGCGATTGCCTTGGCCTCCTCCATGGAGTGGGCCACCCCAGAGATGGGTAGATCGAGGCCGATCTTAATCATGGCCTCTTTGAAACGGAGGCGATTCTCGCCTTTGTCGATGGCATCAGCATTCGCGCCGATCATTCTGACACCGTGCTTATCGAGGGTGCCGGCATCGAAGAGCTCGATGGAGACATTGAGGGCAGTTTGACCGCCGAGGGTCGGGAGGAGGGCATCTGGCTTCTCCTTGATGATGATTTTTTCGATGGCCTCCGGCGTGATGGGCTCGATGTAGGTCCGGTCCGCGAATTGCGGATCAGTCATGATGGTGGCTGGATTTGAGTTCACCAGAATAACTTCATAACCCTCCTCGAGCAGGGCCTTGCATGCTTGGGTGCCTGAGTAGTCGAATTCGCAACCTTGTCCGATGACAATGGGGCCTGCTCCTACGACGAGAATTTTTTTGATGCTGGTATCCTTGGGCATGTTTTTAAAAGCGGTCGGCTAAAACTTCGTGTATCTGCCAAGGAGGGGAGGAATTGTAAAGGGTGATCGCGCGCGGGAGGCGCGGAAGTGCGGATTAGGCCCCACAAAAAAGACCCCACACAAGATGTGCGGGGCCTGAAAAGAAATTTGTCTCCCGAGTTAGGGGGTGAGATTAAGCTCGGGTGACGACCATTTTCTCGCGAGTCATCGAGTGGAAGGTGTAAGGAATACCCCCTGTGTCATAGCCAGATCCTGCCCACCCTGCGAAGGGCATCCAGTCAGCGCGGAATGCGGTGTGCTCATTCACCATGACAGTCGCGGCGTTGAGTTGATCGGTCACCAGTTCGGCAGTCTTGAGGCTCTGGGTGAAGATGGAAGCTTGGAAGGCCCACTCCACATCATTGGCCAGTGCGATGGCGGCTTCCAAGGTGTCGAAGGGGTAAACAGCGGTGACTGGCCCAAAGATTTCCTGACTAGAGATCTTAGTATCCGGTGCTGGGCCCGCGAGAATCGTGGGCTGGTAAGCAGTCTCAGAAATGACATTACCGCCGGTGATACATTCCGCACCAGAGGCAATCGCTTCTTCCACCCATTCATGAACTCGGGTGACTTCACCGGGTTTGATCAAGGGGCCAACTTCGGTGTCTTCCTTTTGCGGGTCACCGACTTTCAGCGCTTCCACGATGGCTTTAAATTTCGCGAGGAAAGCATCATGGATGGAGGCATCGACGAAGATGCGCTGTGAGGAGACGCAGACTTGCCCGGCGTGGTAGTAGCCACCCTTGGCCACTCTGCTTGCGGCATCATCGAGATCCGCATCTGCGGCGATAATGACGGGCGCGGAGCCGCCGTGCTCGAGGGCGCAGCGAGTTCCCGGAGGGAGCTGGGATTTTAACCACCAGCCGATTTTCGCAGAACCGATGAAGGCGAAAAAGGCGATGCGAGGGTCGGTCACAAGCTTCGTCGCGAGATCATTGGTGATGATGACTGAGCGCGCCCATTCCTCAGGTAATCCCGCTTCACGGAGAATCTCAAGGAAGCTGATACAGGAGAGTGGAGTCGCCGATGCGGGCTTCACAATAATCGGACACCCTGCGGCTACGGCCGGCGCCACTTGATGCGCGATGAGGTTGAGGGGATGGTTAAAGGCACTGACTGCCATCACTGGTCCAATCGGCTCAAGCCGAGTGTAGGCCCGGTATCCTTCCGTCGATGGGGTTAATCCCATCGGGATTTCGGTGCCTGCTTTATGGGCCAGAGTCTCGGCAGCAGACTTTACAGAAGCCGCAGCCCGGTGCGCTTCAACGAGAGCATCAGTGTAGGGTTTTCCGCCTTCCAGAGCAATCTGGAGGGCTAACTCTTCCGCGCGTTCGCTGATGAGCTTTGAGGCCTTTTCCAAGATCTCAATTCTTTGAGACTTGGGGAGTGGCCCGGCCTTCCAGAGCCGGTGGGCATCCGCGAGAAAGCGTTCACAAGCCTCGGCAGAGTCACAGGGCAATTCACGAATTGGCTCCTGAGTCCAAGCCGAACAAACAGTCAGTGTAGTAGACATTGATTTGGTTTAAAGGAGGCAAGTTTTGGCTTCGAGTTCCTTGATGAGGACGAGCTCGTTCTCTGAGTAGTCGACAGGAAGTTCGATGAGATTGACTCCTTTGCGTCCCAGGCAGTCTTTAAGAATGGGGAGGAAGTCCTCGGTCTTCTCGACTCGGACCCCGTAGGCGCCGTAGCTCTCTGCATATTTGACGAAGTCTGGGTTTCCGTAATCGAGGCCCCAGTTCTGGAAGCCCATTCCGGTCTGCTTCCACTTGATCATGCCGTAAGCATTATCGCGGAGAACCAGCACGGTGATGTTCAGCCCAAGGCGAACGGCGGTTTCCATTTCCTGCGAGTTCATCATGAAGCCACCATCTCCGCAAACGGAGAGAACGGGGACATCTGGATTAACGATCTTAGCTCCCATTGCGGAAGGCAGGCCTGCTCCCATCGTGGCGAGGGCGTTGTCGAGGAGGAGGGTGTTTGAGTCATGCACGGGGTAGTTCCGAGCAAACCAAACTTTATAGATCCCGTTATCGAGGGTGACGATGCCATTGCTAGGCATGGCACGGCGCACGTCTGCGACGAAGCGCTGCGGACTGACCGGGAAGTCGGGCATGTCATCTTTCTCATGGATATGAGCCCAGGCGTCTGTGCGGACACGGCCGAAGAACTCACTCTCTGAGCTGTCAAATCGACCCACCCGCTCGGCGAGGCATTTCACGGATGAGGCGATGGAGCCGACCACTTCGAGCTGAGGGAAGTAAACGGAGTCCACTTCAGCAGGTGAGTAATTGAGGTGAATCACTTCCTTGCCGCCATGCTCCATGAAGAAGGGTGGTTTCTCGATAACATCGTGACCGATCATAACGATGAGGTCAGAACGGTTCACGGCACAATGCACGTAGTCTTTATCTGAGAGAGCTGCGACGCCTAAGAATTTCTCACTCCGGCCATCGACAACCCCTGCACCCATTTGGGTGCTGATGGCGTAAAGTCCTGTTTTTTCAAGGAACTCACGGATCGCATCTCTGGCGTGCTTCCGGTTCGCGCCGGCTCCAATACAGACGAGTGGCATCTTGGCTTTTTTGATTTTCTCAGCGGCTTCATCGAGAACCGAATCAGCAGCGGTCGCATATTCACGGGTGGAGGGCTGAAAGAGATCAGTCTGATCTGCCTCCATTCCAGCGACGTCTTCCGGGAGCTCCAGATAGACTGCGCCGGGGCGCTCCGTCGCGGAGAGTCTTACCGCTTCACGGACGAGCGAGGGCACATTATTACCGTGTGCAATTTGGCGGGAAAGCTTGGTGATGGGGTGCATCATGCCGACGACGTCGACAATCTGGAAGCGGCCCTGCTTGCTGTGGTAGATCGGCTTTTGCCCACTGATCATGATCATGGGCATGGCTCCTAGTTGAGAATAAGCCGCACCGGTGACAAAGTTCGTGGCCCCAGGTCCGAGGGTGGAAAGACACACTCCGGGACGCCCAGTTAATCTGCCGTAAGTGGCGGCCATAAAGGCGGCTCCTTGTTCGTGACGAGTCAATACGAGCTTGATCGTTTTAGACTGACGCAGTGACTCTAGAAAATCTAAGTTCTCTTCGCCGGGAAC
>JALZWJ010000392.1 GCA_023300065.1 Akkermansiaceae bacterium | reverse complement strand
GGGATCGGGGAGGTGCCAGGTTTGTTGGCGCTGGACCATGTTGACGTACGCGGGCGGGTAAAAATACCCACCGCTGGATCCTTTGGAGTTGATGGCTTGGATCCCGCCTTCACCCCAGAGATTGGCTTGGCCGATGTCGTGATCATCCGGAATGGTGATGGTGGGGCGGTCGCGCATGATGTCGCGGAACTGCATGCCGAATTCAAGCCAGCCTGAGGTGTGCTGGGTGTGGTTGTAGGTTTGGTCACCGGCGAAGAAGAGGATGTCAGGATCTTGGGCGATGAGGTTTTTGATGATGAGGGGGCGGGGGCCGGTGGTGCGTGAGGAATTACAGGAAAAGTTTCCGACTACGATGGTTTCTTGAGAGAGCGGCTCGCGGCGGACTTTGCCCACGAAGGTGGCTTTGTCGCCATGGCGGAGGCGGTAAGCGAAGTCTTTGGTGGAGTCCCAATCGGTGAGTCGGAAGTGAGCGGACCAGCCGGGATAGATGACGCTCTCTTTGGCGACCTCAGTCCAAGTGTCTCCTGTTTTGATCTCAAGGCGGATCTCTTGCGTTTCCTCTGGCTTGAGAGGGAAGAGTTGGGCGGTGAGCTTGAGTGTTTTATTTTGAAGGGTGTAAACGGCGAAGCCGATGACGTCTTCGCGCGGGACATCGAGATTGATCATGCCCTTATTCTTATTCTTCGTGTGGCTACTTTGACGCTCCCACCAATCGGACGTGGCGCGGTCATCTAGCTCGGAGTATTTTTTTCCGAATAGCTCGGCCGAAGTGGGCATGAGCTTTCCGTGGGCTGAGGCTAGAACGAGAAAAACAATCAATAGCGACTTCATGGTGGTGAAGCTAACAATCAGGACGAGTGAGGACAACCCTACAGAAGGGGTCTTTTCGGTGATGATTTTTGGCTGCTTTGATTTACGGAGCCTTTACCAAATCTTTCTCCGGGAGTATCTCGAGCGTGCTGAGAAGCGTTGGTTAAAATGGTTTGGGGAGAGGAACGGGGCGGTCACTGCGAGCCAGCTCAAGGCCGCTTATCAGGTGTTGAATGTGGCATTGAAGCAGAGGTCAAAATCGAAAGTGGAGGCTCTGGTGAAGGATCCCACCATCGAAGATATTTTTGAGAAGGAGTGAGGCAATCCACGCGAACAGGATTCTTTCGACTACGGATTGAGATCGGGATTGATTCCGCTACGCTGGGGGTGTGAAGGAAGAGAGTGCTGCGCTGAAAGGCTGGGTTTTGGGGTTCGCCATTTTTGTGATGGGGGGGTGTGGCATCGCGTATGAATACACTCTGAGTAAGGTTTCATCTGATCTTCTCGGGAATTCGGTGCAGCAGTGGGCGCTGGTGATCGCGGTGATGTTGTTCTTCATGGGGCTGGGAGCGGAGATACAGCAGAGGCTGCCTGACCGTTGGTTGGTCGATGCGTTGGCTGGGTCGCAGATCGCGCTGGCGCTTTTGGGGGGATTTGGGCCGCTCTTTTTTATCCAGACCTTTGCCTTCCACCCTCTCCATTTTTCTTTGGTGCATTATGGTTTGATTTCGCTGTGTGGTCTTTTGATCGGGCTGGAGATCCCTCTGATCACGCGGTTGAATGAATCGTTTATGCCGGTGATGAGGAGCAACATCGGGAAGGTGCTACGGATGGATTATGCGGGGGCATTACTGGGTGGGATTTTTTGGACCTTTCTTCTGATTCCTAGATTCTCGATCACCGAGACGGCTTTGATTTTGGCGCTTATTACGCTGAGCGGGGCCTTGGTGTGTGTTGTGATTTTTAGACGTCAAGCGAGGTGGGGGTGGTTTTGGATAGTGATGATGGTGGTGGCGATGGCGGTGAGCGTATTGGGGTTACGGAATTCTAAAGCGTGGGCGCTGGATGCGGAGCAGTCTCTCTACCGGGACCACGTGATCTATTCTGCGACTTCGCCCTATCAGCGGATCGTTCTCACGGAGTCCCCGGCGGGGAACCTGCGCTGTTACATCAATGGCCACCTCCAGTTTGCGGAGACAGATGAGTTCATTTACCATGAGCTCTTGACCCACCCCGCGATGGCTCTGAGCGGGAGTCAGGAGCGGGTTCTAATTTTAGGTGGAGGTGATGGACTCGCTCTGCGGGAGGTTTTAAAATACCCGCAAGTCCGTGAGGTGACCTTGGTCGATTTGGATCCCTTCATGACTCAGATGTCAGCGACCCACCCCGACATGGTGCGGATGAATGGGGGGGCGTTTTCGGATGAGCGAGTGTCGTTAAAAATCACGAAGGCGGAGGGAGCGGGCGCACGGGAGGTGATCCCGATCCCAGACCGCGCGGAGCGGTTTCTGCGAGGGGGAGTTCAGATGCCGATGGTGGAGGTGATCCATCAAGATGCCTCGCGCTACGTGGCGGAGGCGGAGGGGCGGTTTGATGTGGTGATTCTTGATTTCCCAGATCCGTCTTCTCCGGGTTTGGCGAAGCTCTATGGCTTGGCGTTTTACGGTCAACTTCTGAATTTATTGAATGAAGGCGGTGTGATCATCCAGCAGTCGACTTCTCCCTGGCATGCGAGCGAGGCCTATCTCTGTGTGGGCCGGACGATGGAGGCGGCGGGATATGCGGTGGTTCCATTGCGTGCCAATGTCCCGTCGTTTGGTGATTGGGGCTGGTGGCTGGCGGTCCGGGCCTCTGAGCGGTCGCCGGTTCAGTTGAAAGAGGCCTTGAAAGAGATCTCTGATATTGGAGTTCCCACTCGATATCTCAATGGAGAGACGATGGGCGCGGCGATGGTATTCGCCCCTGAGTTACTGATTTCTCGTTTTACAGATATTACTACTCTCGACGATCCCGCCATTTTTCGACACTATCTCAGTGCTTGGAAGGAATCTCCCTGACAATTTCATCAACTATGAAAGCGCTCACCAAAATTTTAGTAGCCTTGCTCTTCACCGGAAGCAGCCAATTTATCACCTCTTGCCGTAGTGACGTGAATCAGAATGTGAACATGACGGTGACTTCAGAGGCGGCCGATGGCCTAGATCTTAAGGCCGTGACCGCTCTGCTCAAAACGGTCAAAGACCCCGCCGATCTGGAGAAGCGGATTAATTCTGGGAGCCCCCGGATCTGTAATCTGGATCTGAATGAAGATGACTCGATCGACTACGTGAAGGTCACGGAATACGCGGACGGAAATGTGAAGGGCTTCTCCCTCACGACCGAGCTAGGACCAGATGATGTCCAGGAGCTCGCGACCATCGAGATTACGGAAGACGGGAAAGGTGGGCACCAAGCCCAGACGCACGGTAACAGCCAGATTTACGGTCATCATCACTACCATCACGGGGGATTCGGAGTCGGAGATTACCTGATGATGCGCTACCTCTTTAGCCCGCATTCCTTCTACTACTCTAGCTATGGGTATAACCGCTACCCGAGTTATTATAGCCGCTCGCGCCCGATCGAGCGCTCGTCCTACCGCTCGAATATGAAGGGGGTCAATACGGGCAAGGTGACCAGCTCTAAGACGCCCGCCTTCGCCGGTTCGAAGGCTTCCCCAAATAAGGCGAAGAGCTCCAGCAACATCAAAGCACCCCTCAGGAATCCCACTACGAGTCAAAAATCCTTCCAGAAACGTAATCCCTCGCGTGCTGTAAAATCGGGTGGTTTTGGTTCGAAGAGTGGTTCTAGCTCTCGCAGTGGCCGTAGTTCATCCCGTTCTGGGAGCTCCTTCGGTGGTGGTAAATAATCCTCATTTCAATTTCATTATGAAGTCTCTTTTTGATTTTCAATTCCCTTTCGAGTTCACCGAGTGGACGATCTGGATCTACCTCTTGCAGTCTCTTCTCTTTCTTTGGATCGGAAGTAAGGCTTATGCCGTAATTCGTCAGGTGAGTCTCTCGGACCAGCTGACCGAGAAAGATAATCCCGCATTTGCGATCTCGTTTGGGGGTTTTATTGCAGCCTTGGGCATCGTTATCGCTTCTGTGATTCAGTCCCCTTCGCCGGCGGACTTCACCTGGCAGCAAGAGTTGCTAGATGCCACGGTGTGGACCTTTGGCTCGCTCTTACTTCTGCTCGGTGCGCTTTTCATCAATGACTTTGTCATCTTCCCGCAGTTCAAGAATCGGAAGGAGATCCTAGAAGATCGGAACACTGGCCTCGCCGTGGTGGAAGCCGCGAGCTTTGTCGGAACCGCCATTCTGATTCGTGCTTCGCTGAGCCCTCAGCTGGAGGAAGTGGAGTTCGGTGAACCTTGGCTGACTTTGATCTATTTCGTGGTCGGGCAGGCACTCTTCCTTCTCTACTCTAAGGTCTACCCAAAGGTCGCCAAGATCGATCTGCACGGTGAGCTTGAGAAAGACAACCCGGCGGTTGGATTAGCCTTTGGCGGCTCTCTCCTCGCCTTCGCCCTTCTTTTAGGAGCCGCGAAAACACGCTACGACTCCATCCCTACCGTGGTGGTGCTGGCTCTCGGCTTTGTCTTTGTCTTGGGGGTTCTGCGCCTCGCGCTCCACTTCATCTTTTCAGGCAAAATTTCCCTCGTTGCCGAATTGCAACGAGACCGTAACTGGGGAGTTGGTTTTCTGGAGGCGATCATCTCTCTCGCGATTGCGGTCATTCTTATTGCCTCTTTTTAATGAGTGAGATGACGATTAGTCACGAGCGCCGCCGCCTCTTTAATGGCACGGTGCTGCTCGGTCACATGGCGACGCGGGAGGTGAAGTATGATGTTCTCCTTCCCGGGTCGCAGGCCCATCTGGACACCATCTTGAGCTGGCTTCTCACCCGTGAGTTGGTGGAGATCTCGGCGGAAAATTTCTATCAAGTCTCGACGCTAGGCTACGCGACGGCGGCGGCATTTCAGAAACGTTATCGCCGCATTCTCCAATACTTCGATGTCTTTGCGGCAGTCGATCTGGGCTCCGGTGAATTTGCGCTCGCTCAGCATGCGAAGTTTAAATCCGAAACCAAGTGGGGACGTTTTATCAATGACGAGCGTTGGGAGGATCTCCGGGTTCCGGTCGCGAGGCACCTTGGAGCAGATCCCATCGAGCTCGTCTTCGCCCACTTCATGCAGGAGGGGCGCTTTAGCTTTGTGGCAGGGGGGTGGGAGATCTCACTCCTAGAAGGGATCATTTGGAACGAGATCGAGAGCGTCTGCGAGGGAAGTCTCACCGTGGGAGACCTCGGATACGATGAGGTGAAAGGGGAGGATGTGATTACGGAAGTGATCGAAGAGGGATTTCTTTTGACCCGTAAGCTGAGCGACCGTGATCCAGAAGTAATGTCTCACCTCGCCCGTTGGGCTCCCTCTCGCCAGGCCCCGGATTGGGATTTAGATGGGAGTGCGCAGCCATTTTGGAAAACCCAGTGGAGCCTTGATTTGGCCTAGAGAACTTAAACGATGATTTGGATTTTTCGCCGCCTGACTAAGACCTTCAAATTTGAGGGCTCCCCCGTGCAACGCTTCTTCACTGCGGTGGCAGCTGCCATCTTGCTGAACCTGGTTTTTGGCGTGGCTTTCTATTTCGCCGAGCGGGGAGTGCAAGATGGGCTCAGTCTCGCGGACTCGATTTGGTGGGCCATGGTCACCATGACCACGGTGGGATACGGGGACTACTATCCACACACCTGGGGAGGGCGCTTTCTGATCGCTTATCCGTGTTTCCTCCTTGGCATCAGTCTGATCGGTATCCTCCTTGGGACTGTTTCAGAGGCGATCGTCGATCACTTCAGTCGTAAAAGAAAAGGTTTACTCCAACTCACTATGAAAAATCACGTCATCATCGCAGGCTGCCCGTCGGTTGAACGGGTCGAAAAAATCTTCAACGAGCTTCAACTCTCACTCCCTGAGCAAACTCCCTTTGTGATCGTGAGTGATGAATTTTCAGAGCTGCCCTCGCAGTTCAAAAAACTAGGCGTCTTGTTCGTAAAAGGATCTCTCCGGAATCAGGAAACGGCACAGAAGGCGGCGGTGTCAGACGCGCAGGGAATCATCGTCCTGAATGACTCGAAGGCCCCGAATGATGCGGAGGTCTACGCCACGGCCTCGTATCTTAAGAACCTCCTTCCTGATAAAATTTCTAGGGTCCTTTCCATGGTTGAGGAGGCGGGGTCGGTGGAGCTCTTCCGCACGAGCGGGCTCCGCTACATCTGGGGGGACAGTCTCCCGGATCGGGTCATGACTCAGGATTTAAATCAGCCTGGAATTGGTGAGGTTTATGGCCAGCTGCTGAGTTATCAGACGGGTTGTGAAATCTACCTGCGACCTCAACAGATCGCTGGTAAGAAGGTGATAGAGATCCAGCAAGAGGCTTTAAAAAGTGATCAGCAAATCCAAGTGATCGGGATGAAGCGGGGCGGGGAATCAAACCTTAATCCGCCGAAAGAAGAGAGCCTCAAGGAGGGTGATTTATTGATCATCCTCGCTAAGAATTCGACGGAATGTGATGACTTCCTCACGCAAATCCATGCCTAATCTTTCTGGAGAGCACAGCCCACACGGCGTGCATATCGCCATGGAGTGCGGTGGCTGCACGCAGGGGCTTTTGGACGATGCCGAGCTTTTAAAAAGCACGATGATCGCTTGCGCGAAAGAGGCGGGAGCGACAGTGGTGGATAGCTTGATCCATTCCTATAATCCGAAGGGCTTGAGTGGAGTGGTGGTGATTTCAGAAAGCCATGTCGCGGTGCACACGTGGCCCGAGATCGGGTATGCTTCCTTTGATATTTATACCTGTGGGGAGCGGGACTTGGCAGAAGAGATCGCGCAGAGATTAGAAACGGCCTTTAAGCCTGAGGCTGTGACGCGAAAGATGTTGGAGAGATCCCCGCCGAGTCTGTGACGATGGCTTGATTCGATCGCGGAATGGAGGAAGAATCCCTCCATGCAGTTTGAAAACGTCACAGCAGTCGCGGCCGGAAATGTTTACTTCGACGGGAAGGTGGTCTCACACGCGATCGTCATGCCGGATGGGGCAAAGAAAACCCTCGGAGTGATCATGCCCGGTTCCTACCACTTCGGCACCGAGGCGGCTGAGATCATGGAGATGGCAAAGGGCGCCTGCTCCTATGTGCTCGATGGCTCCGAGAAATCAATCGCAGTCCCTGAGGGGAGCTGGTTCGAGGTCCCCGCAAACTCAGGATTTACGATCACGGTGGAGGGCAATCCCTGCCACTATGTGTGTAGCTTTATTGCTTAGAGGATTCAGCTGAGATCAAATGCTTTTCGGATCACTTCCTCCAGCTCGTTGAGTTCTGTATCGGTGAGAGAGGCGAAGCGACCTTGCTTACGCCGATTCTTACTGAGGGCTCCTCCCTGCTCTCTTACGAATTTGACGAGAAGGTCGGCGTCTCGGTTCGGAAGATCGACAATAGCGGCGATCTGGGTCCTTGCTTGATCGTATTGTTGCAAGAATTTGAGCTCGGCAGGGAGTTCTTCCCTCAGAGTTTCTTCTACGAAATCGGCAGTCTTTTCTGCGACGATTGTGCAGTCAATGTAGCGGTAGTAGTCAGCCGAGTCGGTGGTGACTAACATTTCTCCCACTCCATCGAGCGTGTAGTCGAGTCTTTCTAGGAGGGGTTTTGAAAATGACTCCAGAGCGGTATCGTAGGCAGCTGGTCGATGAGCCATGACTGCGGACACTGGAAAGACGAAGTTTTTTGGGCCAAACCCTCTTTTACGGAAGACCCAGTGGATGAAGAATCGGTGGATGCGGCCATTCCCATCACTAAATGGGTGGAGGTAGTTAAAGACAAAAGAAAGAACGGCGGCGGAGATGAGGGCGGGAACCTCTGTGGACTGGCTCAGTCGTTCTGCGAGTTTCTCAAACCCGTTCATTAGGTCTCGAATATCTTGGGGCTTGGGTGCGATGTAGTGAATACGCTCGTTCCCAGGAGCGATGGTTTCTCCAACATAGATTTGCTCTCCGATGAGGTCTCGGTAGCCATCGTTCGCAAAGCGGGGATCGACTATTTTTTTCTGAAGTTCAGCAAGGCCTTCCTCCGTGGTGAGGGCGAGATCTTCCGAAGTTTCGAGGAGGCGGACGAAACGTTCTTGTTTCGATGCACTCAGTTTTTCGTTCTCTATATTATAGGTCGATTTACTCTCCTTGCTGTAGAAATACCGCACGGCTCGTTGATAAAGTTCGGGAGGATATTGTGATTCTAAGGCTTCGGCTTTTTCTCCAAAGCTTTCCTTGAGCGCGGCTTCGAGACGATCCGTGCGGTGCACCATGGGGGAGAAAGAAAGGTCACCTAATAGGTTAAGTTCCACTCGCTGTCGGGACACTTTTTTACCCGGGCAAGTGAAGAACTTAGAATCGTCGAGTATTTTGACATAGTTCGCTCGGTTAAGATCGGGGAGGAGGAGCTTTTGGCCGGTGAATTCTTCAAACAGGAACCAGATGATGCGAACGTATTTTCCGGTAGGCGTCTCGTGGTAGCGAGCCACGATTTCGGAAGATTCCATCGCGGGGATGACTTGTCGGAGAAGTTCAAGATGGAGGCCTTCGTGCTTCAGTCCGAATTCGATATGAGAAACGATCGATTCTCCAGGGTGGCGATCATTGGAGTAGGATTTTTTGATGATCCGTCCGATCGAGTCGGAACGACGATACCCAGCTGCGCAGTAGCTCTCAATCCACCAAGGAAGTGGATTGAGCTCAAATTTCTTGATCAGCCACGCATAGCCGATTGGGGACTGGTTAGACATTTTTTGTTGGGGAAAGATACTTTGTGAGAAAATTCACAAAGTATTACGAGGGGTATTCAACGTAACAAATTTGTTACCAGCAACTCAAAATCGTTATTTTTGACGTTTTGGGTAAGAAAACTATTACAAAATGATCGTTCACTCCCCGGAGGAAATGGGGAGGATCGATTCAGGGGCCGTCTTGATGTGAAGATCGCGTTGCGGGAACGGGATTTTGATGCCTTCTTCTTGGAATTTTCTCCAGACGGAGAGGAGGACGGCGGAGCGGATATTGGCGACGCCGGAGTGGGCGTCTTTGATCCAGAAGCGGATTTGAAGGTCGATGGATGAGTCGCCAAAGCCCATGACGAGGCAGTTTGGGACAGGGTCTTTGAGGATACGGGGGATCGATTGGGTGGCTTCGACACAGATCTCGATCGCGCGGTCGAGGTCGGTGTCATAAGAGACGCCGACGTCAGCCCGGATACGGACGTTGGTGTCGCTGAAGGACCAGTTGATGACGGGATTGGTGATGAAGTCCTCGTTCGGGATCAGGTATTCTTTCCGGTCGCGTGTGATGACCGAAACGTAGCGGGTGCGGAGAGTATTGATCCACCCGTAAGCGCCATCGATCTCAATGACGTCGCCGGGCTTGATGGATTTATCCATGAGGATGATGATGCCCGAGATGAGATTTGAGATGACTTTTTGAAGTCCAAATCCGAGTCCTAGCCCGAGTGCGCCTGAGAAAACGGCAAGGGCGCCGAGGTCGATCCCCCCGATTTTAAGCGCGATAAGGATGGCGGCGACGTAGAGAAAAAAACGGGAGAGCTTTGAGATGAGAACCTTGATGGATGGCGGGACCTCGTCGCGTTGGTTGACCGTGGAGTCGATGAAGCGGGTGGAGAGCGCGGCGAACCAGACCAGGATGAAGAGGGAGACGATCCCGGACAAGAGTGACCAAAGGCTGATTTGAAGATCGCCGAGAGGAATATAAAGGGAGCGGAGGGTGGAGACGATCGGGCCGAGGGCATCCAACAGCGTGAGGGTAAAGCTGATGACCATGAGAAATCCGACAAGGCGGGGCACGAAGCGGCCCTTGGAGAGCGCACTGACGATGCGGTAGATGGAAATGGCGGTAGCGAACTGTGCCGCCATGAAAATGTAGGGGGTATCAGTGGGGAAGATGGCATGACAGCTGAGGGCACCCAGCCAGAGCGTGAGAGCGGATAGGATAAAAAAAGAACCAACCTTACGATCCGTCTGAAAAAACCGATGGCAGAAACGGAAACTCCGGGACCCTGGCGCGAAGATGGTGCGGGCCAGGATCTGGCTAATGAGAGCGCTGACGATGAGCGCCGCTAAAATGTAGGCCCATTGGTAGTAATCCATGGGATCGTCCCAAAGTTGGGTGAAACGATTCCACAGTTCGACGCGGTATTTTTCGAAGGCTCCCATTGTGTTCCAAAGTTAACGGAAAACGAGGAACCGTAAAGGGGCAAGAAGGCGTTCTTTTTCTTCGCGACCACCGGGAAGGCCTTAAGAAGGCATCATGTCCAACAAGACCCCGCGTGTTCCCACCTGACCCCAGAATGAGAGGCTAAGCGAAGGCGACAGGCTCCTAGCGCTTGCTCGTTCCCAGTTTGATATGGACTGCCGTGAATGCCTCCTCGCCGATCACGCGGGCACGGTGCCCATGTTGGGAGGGATCAAATTCAAGATGAGATGGCAAATAATCACGGGCGATGAACTTCGCGCCAGCCGTGAATTGTTTGCGTGAGCCGTCTCTGAGTTCAAGTTCTAAACACCCTGTCGAAACGATGATCAAGGTGGCGTCACCGGCGACATGCCAATCGCTTTCGTAAGCTGCGGGGGAACTCCGGTAGCGGAAATTCTGGCAGTCTTGCTGTTCACTGATCCACAGCTCACCGCGCGCGGTCTGAGAGAGCTCCACCGAAGAAAAGACCGAGTGGTAATTCTCATCTACGGTGATGGTATCGATTAAGACTTCGTCGAGCATAGTGCGGGAGGCTAGCACCTCATTCGTTCCAGTCCAAGCGCCGCTACTCTTGAGTCGTGAGGAGGCTCATTAGCAATTTTTTGGCGGGCTCCGGCTTGAGGTGGAATCCCTCAAAAACAACCTTCCCTTTTTGATCAATCACCACGGTCCATGGCGTGCCGCGGGTTTTAAAATCACGCATCACAGCAGACCTCTTTTCCGGGGTCCCGCTCTGCCCCACCGGGATGTCTTGCAGCTTGTATCGCGCCACGATCCTCTTCGCGGCCGCAACCGTATTAGTGGAGAATCCCTCAAACACGGTCTGCACTGCTGCGAATTCCACACCGGGATCGTCGGCAAATTCCTTCTTCAGTGCCTGCAGAGTGGGGAAGCCGGAGGAATGACACCCGGGACACCACGATTGGAAAAAGTAGAGGTAGATCACCTTTCCTTTCCAATCCTTCTGCAAATTCGGGCCATCCTTTTGTCCCTTCGGCAGGCTCACCCATTGATCGACCTTTAATTCAGGAGCAGGTTTTTTGATCAATTGCGCACCCAAGGGCGAAAGAAAAACAAGAAAGCAAAGGAGGAAAAGTGGGCTCTTCATGTCTATTAAGAGAGCCACTCTTTCCTTCTATTCCTAGAATTATTTCCCCGCTCACAATGCAAAAATTGATCCTGGATCGGAACGAAGAACTTGAAAGTCAAAATTACGTGATCGTTTTTCAATAAAATCATAATTTTAATTATCCGATGATTTAAAGGAACTACTCTTCAAATGTTTTGGCTGAGATCGACTTTTCTCCAGTGAGTTATGATCTTTCCCGTCTTAATGTTTTTCTCAAGAGGGAGATGTGTTTCCATACAAAATTCATCATGGGCTATTTTTAGCTCGACGCAGGGCGACATCTAGTTGCAATGTTCCCTTACTTAATAGGTTAATCTTTCTCCAAAAAATCATGATTAAAAAAGCCATCATCCCCCTCGCTCTTCTCGGTGCCGCTGGCTTCGCCTTCTTTCATCTCAAAGGGGGGAGCGCTCCTTCTTCGGCCTCTGGAGCTTCCACCTCTGGGACCTCGGCTTCACCTGTCGGCTCAGGGTCATCTCCCCAGCGTCGTTCCCAGGCACCCTCATCCACCCTAGATTCCACCCCAGATACCGTCACCTCCACCGATGCCTACCAGCAGGCTCTCGCCGAGGCCAGAGCTCCAGATGGTTCTCTCCCTCAGGGCGAACCCGTCTTTCCAGCTCCAAGCGATCAAGTCCTCGATGATCCCCGTGATCAAGGCGGGATCATCATTCCTCAATCAAACAAGGGCATTTACGTCCCAGGAGAAAAAGCCCTCCTCGCTGTCACCTCTGGCGAAAAGAGCGGCAACCTCACTCCGAACCAAAATGGCACCTTCCCCATGATGGTCATCATCCCAGATGGACAGGCCCAGCTCACCCTTACTTATCCAGATCTCCCCGCAGGATCTAAAATTGACCTTTACGCCCCTGATGGAGGCACCATCGATGGCGAAACGAAACTCGCTGGCACTCTTGACTCCTCCAGCAGCATCACCGTGGCTTGGCAAGGGAATGAGAATCTCGGCTACCACTCGGTTGCCGCCTTCGCTGGACCCGCTGCCGATGAAAAAGTCGTCCGCTTCTGGGTCGGGCCACGCGCCTTTTCCGACACCTCTTCCGCTTACAAAAACTAATTTCCTGCCTCCTAAATCTCCAAACCTCTTTTAAACGATGAAAGCCAAATATCTCCTCTCCCTCGCCCTCTCCTCCTTGGACCCCGCAAC
>JALZWJ010000391.1 GCA_023300065.1 Akkermansiaceae bacterium | reverse complement strand
TCTCTTCCCAAAGGTCGGCCTCTTTTGCCCAAGAGGTGAGTTCTGTTTGGCAGTGGGGGCAGGTGCGGCTCCAGAGTGAGATGAGGGTAGTTTGGGTCAACCCCATGAGGGTGTTATCGGCAGTTTTAAGTTCTGGGACGGCGATGCCGGCGGGCGGGATGATGCGGGCGATGGAGCTGGTGGGGTGAGGAAGTTGCTCGGATGGGGTGAGGGTGATGGGGGGCGTTTTTTTACGCGGGGTGGCTGTTGGTGATCCTTGGGTGAGGTGGAGAGATTGGCCGGGATAGAGGCCGGTGAAGGTTTGGGAGGCTGCGCCGGGCCAGTGGACGATGACTTTTTGGATGGTGGGGTTTTCCCCGAGGCCGAAGTGGAGCCAGCGGGAAGACTGGGAGAGGAAGGATTGGCCAGCATGGAGGCTGCGGAGGATGACGGGTTGGTCCTGCAGGTGGACCTCGACGCGGGCCCCGATGGCATCTCGCGGGGTGGTTTTAGCGGTGCCGGTGAGGTGGAGGGAGAGGAAGGTGGAGTCTGATTGGAGGTTGTTTTTGAGGAGGCGGAGGCGGGGGGCGGTGCGGTTAGCGACCCAGAGGTCGAGGTCGCCATCGTGGTCGTAGTCGATGAGGCCGATGGCGCGGGCGTCGTCGGCAAAGTCCCAACCGATGGCGGTGGAGACATCGGCGAAGCGTCCGCCGTTGCCGCAGTTTAGGAAGGCGTTATTGGTCTCGCGGCCGCTGAAGGATCTGTTTTCGTGGAGGAGGCGGCTGAGGACTTGCCATCCTTTTTGGTAGGAGGGGAGGGAGTTGAGGTTTTGTAAATCGAGGGGAGATTGCGACACGACCTGTCGCCAATAGGTTGATCACAAGTCGCCGGTGTCTTCGGTGGTGATGAAGCCGTTGGCAGCGAGGATGTCTGGCCAGCCATCGTTATTAATATCGGCGAAGGTGGAGGCCCAACACCAGCGAGCCATGGAGGTGTGGGTGGTGGCGCTGACGTCTTGGAAGCCGCCCTTGCCATTTGCGGCAAAGAGGGTGTTTCCGCGGGCCATGCGCTGGAAGGTGGCGCGGGTTTTTTGATCGGCGTCGGTCTTGAATTGGTCTTGGTAAGTGATGCGGTTTCCGGCGCTGGAGAACATGTTGCTGACGTAGAGGTCCATCCAGCCATCGCGGTTAAAATCGCCCCATGAGGTGGACATTCCGGCGGAGGAGTCCTCGACATTCAGAGGGGCAGCGATGTTGACGAAAAAGGGGAGGCTGCCAGTTTTAGCGCCTTGGTTTTGGTAGAGGCAGTTCCGGCCGAAGTCGTTGGCGACGTAGAGGTCGAGGTCGCCGTCTTGGTCGTAGTCTTCCCAGGAGGCGGCGAAGCTGAAGCGGGTGTTTTCTTCTTCTAGTCCGGTGGCTTTGGTGACGTCACCGAAGGTCCAGTTGCCGAGGTTTCTCCAGAGGGTGTTGGGACCGCCATTGTTGGCATCGTGGAAGGGGATGGGCTCTGCTAGGACGCCGGAGCGGGCGGCTGAGTAAGAGGCGTTATATCCACAGATATAGATGTCGAGGAGGCCATCTTGGTCGAAGTCGGCGGCATTGATGGAGAAGCTCTGAGCTCTGGTGGAGGTGCCGAAGGTGAGCTCGTAGTGCCCTTTTCCGTCGATGTTTTCCATGAAGAGGATTTTGAAGTCTTGGGAGATGACGAGGTCTTGGTCGCCATCATTATCAAGGTCTACGAAGATGGCGGCGGCGCAGTAGTCCAGCCAGTCGGTTTTGGATTCGGTGGAAAAATCCAGCATGGTGCCGTCGGGGTTTTGGAGGAAGAGGCGGTTTGGGATGCCGCCTTGTTGGCAGAGGTAGAGGTCCTCGAGGCCGTCACCGTTGATATCTCCGATGGCGATGCCGTGGTTGGCGGGGGGATCTAGGCCGAAGTCACGTGGGAGGCGGAGGCGCCAGTGGTCGGTGGAGTGGAGGATCTGGTCTTGGTAGGCGGGGAGTTGGCCGAGGGCGGAGGCGGTGACATCTGAGAAAAGTCGGGTCCCTTTTTGTGCAACTTCCTCGTAGTCTATGACATGGAGTGCTTTTAGGAGGGGAGGGGTGGCATGGGTCCATGAGCAGCGCCAGGTGGTGTTGATTTGGAGGAGGGAGGATTTGAAGGTGAGGAGGGCTTGGCAGCTGTTGGGGGTGATGTGTGTGACTTTGATTTTACTTTTAAGTTTGGTGGTGGAGGCGGGCCAGGTTGGGAGGATTTTGTCGAAAGGGAAGGTCTCTGAAGCTGCGGCCCCGCGCTTTACGGTGAGTCCGGCATTTTGAAAGACAGTGGGGAGGGATGTGGGGCGGATTTTTTGACCACGGAATTCGGGAGCGAGGGCGGGAGCGAGGGCGGGAGGGGGGGCGAGGGAGGTCTTTTTGCTTTGGAGGGCCTCGGTGATGAGTTGGAGCTGGGCGGCATATTGAGCGCCGCGGACTTCGCTATCCCAGCCATCTTTGGCGGGGTCGAGTCTGTTAAATGAGTCGCTCAGATCTTGTTGGTAACGATTTTCTGAGAGGGCGGGGATTTCTGAAATCGGCGGGGTTTGGGCAGAGAGAGGACGCCAGAGGGGGGAGGAGATGAAGAGAGTGAGGGCTGTCAAAAACTTCATCGGATAAGGGGTTTTTTACGAATGAGGGATGGTTTGTCGAGGAAAGAGGGGGCAAGCGGCAAGCGGCTCATGAGTTGGATGAGTAAGATCGCTGATATCTGTGACGAAACGCACTTGTAAGGTGGGAGTGTTGAAGCCATGTTGGGGCACCCGCTCCAAGGAGTGGTTTTTGTGAGATGAGTTCATCGATTGTCATTCCTGAAAATGCCCCATTTAGTGCTGAGCAGCGAGCTTGGCTAAGTGAGTTTCTTAGCAAGGCGTTAGCCGAGCAAGAGGTCTCGATTGCGCCGAGCGGCCCTGCGATTCCTGCCACTATTCTGTGGGGAAGCCAGACTGGTAACTCCGAGGGAGTGGCCAAGAAGCTTATGAAGGCGCTAAAGGCTGGTAATTACGAGCCCGAGGTTTTTGATATGGCGGCCTACGATAAGGCGCGCCTTCCTGATGAGAAGAATCTCTTTATTATTACCAGCACTTACGGTGACGGTGAACCGCCCGATAATGCGGCAGATCTGCATGAGTATTTGATGGGGGACTCTGTCCCAAGCTTGGCGGGGGTGAATTTCTCCGTTCTCGCTCTGGGAGATAGTGAGTATCCTGATTTTTGCCAATCTGGGATCGAGTTTGATCAGCGCTTGGAGTTCTTTGGGGCGAAGCGGGTTTTTAAACGGATCGACTGTGATGTTGATTACGATGATGAATTCACGGAGTGGAAGCAGGGTATCATTGCCGCGATGGGTGGGATGGGAACGGTTGCGGAGGTTGCGGAAGTCGATGCCGATGAGGCCTTTGGTAAGAAAAATCCTTTCCCTTCACCGTTGTTGAGTTCTTACAATCTAAATGCCTTGGATGCGGGGCGTGAGACTTACCATATCGAGCTATCGCTGGATGGATCTGGTCTAGAGTATGAGACGGGAGACGCGCTCGGTGTGCTGTCTCATAATCCGACTGAAATGGTGGATGAAATTTTGCCGCTCTTGCCCTTCAATATTAAAGAAGAGGTGCCACTTCCTGCTGGTGGCGAAGCTTCCCTTCGTGAGGCTTTGATAAAGGCCTACGATATTCGGAGCCTGAATAAAAAGCTGCTGGCGGCTTGGTCAGCGCGTTCTGGTTCGCCTTACTTGCGCGCGCTGGTGGAGAGTGGATCTCGGGAAGAGATCGATGACTTTTGCTGGGGCCGTGAGCTCATTGATTTGATCAATGATCATCCGGCGGACTTTGGCGATGGTGAGGAATTTGTGGGTGTCTTGAAGAAGCTGCAGCCGCGGCTTTACTCGATCGCCTCTAGTCCGAATGCTCACCCCGGTGAGGTTCACCTGACGGTGGCAATTGTTCGTTATAATACTCACGGTCGTGAGCGTGGGGGCGTTTGCTCCACGTATCTTTCAGACCGGGTGGGCGATGTGGTGACTGGTGTGTTTGTGCACCATAACAAGGCTTTCCGTTTGCCTACGGATCTCTCGAAGGATGTCATCATGGTGGGTCCTGGAACTGGGATCGCGCCGTTCCGGGCTTTCTTGGAAGAGCGTGAAGTCTCCAAGGCTGGAGGTCGTAATTGGCTCTTCTTCGGTAATCCCTATCAGGCGACTGATTTCATTTACGAGGAACAGCTCACGGGCTGGCAGAAAAATGGCGTTCTCGCGAAGCTGGATCTGGCGTTCTCACGAGACCAGGCGGAGAAGGTTTACGTGCAGGATAAGATGCTGGAAGCTGGCGCGGATCTCTGGGACTGGCTAAAGGGTGGTGGATACTTTTATGTGTGTGGCGATGCTTCCCGCATGGCGAAGGATGTTGATAATGCGCTCCACACAATCGCGCAGACTCATGGAGGCTTGAGCGAGGAAGAAGCGGTGACCTACTTCAAGGAAATGAAGAAGGAGAAGCGTTACGCCCGTGATGTTTATTAAAAGTCAGGTCTGGATTTTAGTGCTAGGAGAGAAGAGGATTACTGCGTGAAAGATCTAATCCGAGTCGAGCCTATCGCCCTTCTGCCTACTCCTGCGGGATGTGCTGTTTTTTTAGGCGATGGGACGAAGGTAATTGTCTTTTATATCGATCCTGCAATTGGGGCGTCAATAAATGCGGTCCTTTCAGGTGCCGTTCCGCCGCGTCCTCTTTCTCATGATCTCTTTGCGCAAACATTGGAGGCATTTGGCGCCGAGGTGCTGCATGTGACGATTGTGAAGCATGAA
This sequence comes from Akkermansiaceae bacterium, assembly GCA_023300065.1. GTDB lineage: Bacteria > Verrucomicrobiota > Verrucomicrobiia > Verrucomicrobiales > Akkermansiaceae > SW10. Next base: position 4,844 of record JALZWJ010000391.1, on the reverse strand, counting down.
AAGGAGGTTTTTTTCGCGCGGTTGGTGATCAAGGCCGAGAACGAGATTATGGAGAAAAAGATCGTCGAGTTAGATGCGCGTCCGAGTGACAGCATCGCTCTCGCGGTCCGTCATAAAGCCCCCATTTATTTCCTGCCAGAAGTGTGGGAAGAGCTAGATGATATGACCGAGGCGCTGGAAGCATTACGGAATCAGGAAGATCCTCCGTCTGGGTTTGGGGTTTAGAATTGTTAGAAAAAGAGCGCTTGCAGGTGCCCGTTCGTGCGGTAATTTCAAACCCATGAGCAAGCCAGATTATCTTCAAGAAGAAATCCTTTTGAACCCAGAAAAGCGGATTTTCCCAGAGTTCAATCTTCGCCGTCTTCTCGACACAGTTTTCTCGCCCACGCAGGGATGTCGTGTCTGTATCCTAGTAGATTTTGAAGATCCTCCGAAGTGGATTAAAGACTTCGCCTTTAAAGGTGAGGCCCAATTTGAGGTTCAAAACAATGCGCTCAAATATTTCTATGATCAGCTTGAGAGCGGTGTTCTTGAGGAGCTGGGAATGACGGGTGGTGAGATGTATGCCTACAAGTATACTTACGGATCCAATCTGGATATGAAGGATGAGGTCTGGGATACTGATGGGAAACAGCTTTCTCTAGATCGTGACATCTATTCAAAATACGACATTGTTCTGTGTATTTCTACGTGGTCCGCGACTGCGCCACTGACGGCGAAGTGTAAGGAATTTAACTTCCGTGGAGCGACGATGCACGGGATGAATGATGTGATCCTTAATTCCGGTCTGGCGGTTAATTATTTGGAGGTGTCCGATGATGCTGAAAAAATGCGAGCCGCTTTGACAAATGCGAATGAGGTGGAGATCGATTTCGAATTAGAGGGGGGGGAAATCCTGACGGCTTGGTTGGGGCTGGAAGCCCAAGATGCTCAGAAGTCCCATGGCCTATGTCGTGGGTCAAAGCCTGACATCGCGAATTTGCCAGCAGGGGAGGTTTACTTTGTCCCGAGGGATGCGCGCGGTAAATTCCCAATGAAGTATGAGGATGGGACACTGGGAGTATTGGACGTGGTGAATCGTGATGTGGTGAAGTCCACTTTGATCGAGGGGGATCAAGCTACGATCGATGAGCATAATGCACGCCTCGCAGATGATCCGATGACAGGCACACTCGGGGAGTTAGGCTTTGGGACGCAGGTCTTACCGGTTTCATACTCGGATATTCAGGATGAAAAAGTTCTGGGAACGTGCCACTTGGCCACTGGTCGCGATGATCATCTGGGCGGAGACATTGTGCCCGATATGTTTAAGAAGCATGAGAACAGCACGCATGATGACATTCTTTTTGCCCCGCACAAGACGCCTAATTTTAACGTTAAAGAAGTGCGGATGAAGTGGGATGACCGAACTGAAGTTGTGATCGAGAATTTTAGGCCTTCCGCGTATGTGATGAAGGCGCTGAGTGGCGAGCTCCCATCTGAGGTCGTTTCGGCGTAAATTGAGATTTCCACAAAGAGGAGGCCTGTGGTCTCCTCTTTTTTTAACCTGTGTTTTCGCTTAATTCGTTGCTGCGGTACTTGTTCTTGGGTGTTTGTAATTATTGTGTGAAATTAGACAGGTTCCTTATTCAGTCTCGCTCAATAAGGTAAGCACCTCTCACTTTATGACTTTGGCTACCGTTCAGAAACAAAACTCATCCCGCTTCCGCCCTTGGCTCGAAGAGCACGGGGGGAAGCTTCTTTTATTCGCGCGTCAGCAAACCCGGTCGCAGGCGGATGCGGAGGATGTTTTTCAGATGGCTCTGGTGAAGTTGGCCCGCAAGGTCGAGGAGGGGACTTTTGTGGGTGGCCAAAATGGTTGGATGCCTTTTATTTATACCCAGATTCGCCGTGAATCGATCGACCTCGGCCGGAAGGATGATCGCCGCAAGAAGCGGGAGGAAAACGTGGTGAATGACGATCGCTCTTTAGGGCGGGATGTTGAAATGCCTCTTTTTGAGGAAGGTGAAAGTAAGGATGAAACGCGGCGGATGCTCACTGAGGCACTGAAGGAACTTCCACAAAAATTCTCCGAAGTGATCACGTTGAAGCTTTGGGGCGAACAAACCTTTGCGGAGATCGGCGAAACGCTGGAAATTTCATTAAACACGGCAGCCTCCCGATACCGTTATGGGATCGAGGCTCTGCGGAAACAATTGGCAACAGCTCGCTCCAATGGTGATCTCTAAATTTCTGACTCCGATTATATTTCAACATCGTAAACTCATGGACTTTGAAAATACAAAGATTGAAGAACAGCTCAAAGAGCTTGTTCCGGGAGGGCTTTCTGAGGCTCTTTTGGATCGGCTCGATGCCGCAATGTTCGCGGCTGCGATTGGGATCGAGGCTCCAGCTCCGGTAGAGGAGAAAATCATCGTGACGTCGTCGGATCCTGAGTTGTCAGCTATTGAGGAGAGATTGCGTGATCTCGAGCCCTATGGCGTTCCTGAAAATATGATCTCACGCCTCGATGAAGCGATGTGTCGCTGGCATGAGGATGTTCCGGTGGAGGAGAAAGTGGTCTCGATTCATCCTAAATCAGAGCAGCAGTCCCGGTCATGGATTGGTTTGCGTTCGGCGGCTGCGGTTGCCCTTTTGGGCGCTGGGATGGCTTTCTATGTGGGAGGCCCAGAGCCGACGTTAGACACGGTGACTCACAAGCAAAGGATCCCGATTCTTTCTGACGGGAATACCTCCCTCGCGGTGTTCACCCCTGATAATGCGAGGGCCTCGGTGATCTCCGCGAATGACCATGGCGTCATTTGGACTAAGGCGGGGAAGCCCGTGCATTGCACTGAAATTCACCTCACGAATCGGCTACGATTTGTGAATGAAAAAGGCGAAAGCTTGATCTTAGAGCAGCCTAAAAGAGAGGTCCGATTCACTCCGGTGAAATTTGATTAAACAAATTTTTATGAGCAAACCGCTCCATCAGCAAATGAAAACCCCCGTTATGAAAATTACTATGATCGGTCTGACTGTGCTCCTCGGAGCCTTCGGTAGTCTTTCGGCAATCGAGCGCCCCGCTGGAGAGAAAGTGAAAGAGGAAGTCCCCGCGGCTCCCCAAGGTGGGATCTTTGGCGATGAACAAAATGATCAGCAAGGCGAGATGGGCAGAGAGGCTGCACTCGTAAAGAAGATTGGTTACCTAGGGGTGGGTGGGCAGGCCTGTAGTGAGGCTCTTGTGATTCATCTTAACCTGAAAGGTGGCCTACTTCTGACTCTGATCGATCCGACCAGCCCAGCCGGGTTGGTGGGTCTTATGAGGAACGATATCATTATTGCGGTAGATGGTGAGGAATTGATGGATCAGGAATCTCTCCGTGAAGCTCTCTACGGGACAAACCCGGGGAGTGAGGTCGTATTAAGACTCATCCGTGCAGGTAAAAAGATCGATCAAAAGGTGACTTTAGGTGAAGCCCCTGCAGGACGGGAGCTGGCGATGAATCCACGAACTCTTGTCCCGAATGAGGCTGCAAATATGCATGATTTAATGAACCAAAAGCGAGAGGGTTCGCTGGAAGGTTTAGGGAATACGAGGTTGAAGAGGGAGATGTTAGAGCGATTAGAAAAAGTTTTCGGGAATCAGGGTGGTGGATTTCAACAGCTACGTCTTGATCTTGATGGTAACCGCCTGGATGGAGAGAATCTTAAAATGGGACTTCAGGGATTCGGCTCGGTTCGTCTTGAGGATGGGGATGGGTCGATCGAGATGAAGATGCAGAATGGCCAGCGTGAACTTAAGATTCGCGACAAGAAGGGCGGACTTCTCTTTGTGGGTCCTTACGATAGCGATGAGGATAAAGCCGCCGTTCCTGATGATTACCGCGAGCGGGTCGAGCGATTAGATATGGGGAATAAGAGCTCCTTCAGACTTCAGTTGAACCGGGGAGGTGAATTGCAAAAATTGAATAAAAACTCGGAGAAGGGTGAGTGAATGCCTCTTCCTTTCTTCTTGAGAAATTAGAGACAGCAGCCCCTTCTTAGGCTGCTGTTTTTTTATTCGGGAGCTGGTGCGGTGTCGCGAACGTCGACGAGCTCGATCTTAAAGATAAGGAGCTGGTTGGGCCCGATCTGATTACTCCGGCGTTGATCGCCATAGGCAAACTCGGGCGTGATGTAGACCATGCGGGATTCGCCCTTTTTCATCATGATGAGTGATTCTCTGAATCCTGAGATGAGGTCATCTAGCTGAATCCGAGTTGGAGTGGTTTGATCGCTGGTAGAAAATTCGGTGCCATCAGGAAGGGTGCCTTGAAAGTGCACGTAAATTTCTTTTTCAGCCAGACCGGCTTCTCCAAAAGGCTCCCCTTCACCGGGTTTTAGCACGCGGAATTGAAGGCCAGAGTCAGCGGTGAAGATGCCCTCTTTTTTTGCATTTTCGGTGAGAAATTGCTTGGCTGCTTTTAGGTTGTCTTCAGCTGCTCGGCGGTCCCGTTCGGTGATTTTTTCGTGTAGGCGGGTCATCGCGTCACGAACTTCTTCAGCGGTGAGCGAGAGTGATTGCTCTTTGAGGCCGAGGATGAATCCTTTTAGGTAGGCGTCGGTATCAATGTCCTCGGCCGTCATTTGTTGTTGAGCGGTGCGGATCCCTTCTCGGTGTCCAAGGACCAATGACGAGTGGCGGGTGGATTCTTCTGCTAAAACGGGAGATGTTTCTTGATCCTCTTGGGCGAGAAGAGGACTTAGGAATAAAACGGGACCAAGTAGAAATTCCTTCATGACGTTACGGTGTGCTAAAAATGGGACTGGCGGCAAGACGATATTATGAATCCATCTCTAAGCGATAGCGAGGAATCGATGAG
>JALZWJ010000390.1 GCA_023300065.1 Akkermansiaceae bacterium | reverse complement strand
TGAAGATGTCTTCATTGCTGCGCTCTTCGAACTTGGCGCGGAGGGCATCATCACGTTCTGGGATGGACGATGGACCGTGTGTGAGGGTCTTGAGATAAACTCCGCTTCCACCGACCACGATGGGGCGTTTGCCACGAGACTGGATCTCGGCGATGACGGGCGTGACCAACTTGTGGAAGTCGAGCGGGCTGCACTCTTCCTGTGGGTCTAAAACTCCGTAGAGGTGATGAGGGGCTTTGGCCTTGGTCTCCTCATGCGGCGCGCCACTGAGGATCTCCAATCCGCGATAAGCTTGGAAGGGATCGGCATTCACGACTTCGCCATCGAGCTCAAGGCATAGTGAAATGGCGAGAGCGGATTTCCCGGAAGCGAGAGGGCCACAGAGATACAAGGGATCGGTAGACGGAGTAGACACGGGCGGAGAGGAGCAGAAGAACGTCAAGAAGTCGACCTAGGAGCGAGTTAAAAACCAATTTTGCTGATTTTGAGCCGACGAGAGTATTTTTGGACAAATCCAGTTGTTAAAGATAGAACGGTCTCACGCACAGTCATTCTCTCTTCTTAGAATGCTCAATGCTCCCTTTCCCGTCACCTCACCTCTCCACCAATTTTAAAAAGCCATGGGTCAACGTAGCTCCACTATCATCAACGCGCTTGAAGACGAAATCATGCAAGGCAAGCTCAAGCCAGGAGAGCGGCTCCCGTCTGAGGAGAAACTCTGCACCCGCTTCGATGCCAGCCGAACCGTGATCCGCGAGGCAATCCAGCAACTCCGCGGACGGGGCCTGCTACGCACCCTAAAGGGCTCTGGCTCTTACATCGCAGATCCCAGTTTAGAAACCCTCGCGGGAGCAGTCGCGACCTACTCCGTGCTCTCGGGCGATGACACCTATCTGGAACTCATGGATTTCCGTATTCTGCTAGAAACCGAGTGCGCACGCCTCGCCGCGATTCACGCCGGCGAGAAGATCATCAACATCATGCAGCGCGCGCTGAAAAAAATGGAGGACTCTCGCGGAGACCGGAAACGATTCAGCGAAGCAGACATCGCCTTCCATCTCGCGATTGCGGCGGGGTCAAAACACAACCTCTTCGCGATCGTTCTGAGCGCCTTGGAGAAGCGATCAATTGAATTTGCCAACATTAACCGGGGCAATGAGGAGTGGTATGAGAATGCCATCACGACGCATAAAACAATCTATGAAGCCATTTCTGATGGGAAATCAGAAGAGGCCGCGCATGCGATGAAACGCCACCTCATTCTCTCTCGTCGTCACTATGTGGACCTTGAAAACTAAGCGTAAGATTCTCAAAAAAGCCCCTCGCCTTTCAGCGACTCCCTTCTTAAAAACAGACCTTATGACTCGCGCTTTCTTTATGCTCGCCGCCCTCACTACCACCACTTTACTCAGCTCTTGCTGCTGTTGGTAAACTGAGTATCAGCGCCCTCGAAACACCTTTGCAATCATCGAGATGTCCAAGATTCCACTCAATTTTCAGGAAGTCCCTGAAGGTGAAATGCTCTCCCGCGCCCAGCAGTTCCGCGATCAGTTAGTGAGGCGCCGGAGCGTGCGGAGCTTCTCTGACCGGCCAATCCCAGCTGGGGTGCTAGAAGCCTGCCTGGAAGCCGCTGTCACCGCTCCAAATGGGGCCAATTTACAACCATGGCATTTCTGTATGGTTCGCTCTGCAGAGGTTAAGCGCGAGGTCCGCCTTGCCGCCGAGGAGGAAGAAAGGGAATTTTACTCGTCCCGCGCTCCTGAGGAATGGCTACAAACTCTGGCCCCTATTGGAACAGATGCAGAGAAACCCTTTTTGGAACGGGCCCCCGCCCTAGTTGCCATCTTTCAGAAATCAGAGGTCACCCTCCCAGATGGCCAAAGCTCACGCACTTATTACCCAAAGGAGTCGGTCGGTTTAGCAACGGGCTTCTTAATCACCGCTCTCCATAATGCGGGCCTCGCGACCCTGACCCACACGCCCAGCCCCATGAAATTTCTGAATCAAATCCTAGGTCGCCCAACAACCGAGAAGCCCTTTCTCCTTTTGGTTGTCGGCTTCCCCGAGGTAGACTGCGAGGTCCCGGACCTGAAACGCAAGTTACCGGAGCAAATGATCACGGACCTCTAGGCCTTGAGACAAAAAATCATTTCTACTAGAATCTGGCACAGCCCTTGCTAACCTTTCTCGCAACGTTCCATATTACTCAAGATCATGAAAAAAATTGAAGCCATCATCAAGCCGTTCAAACTCGAAGAAGTCAAAGAAGCCCTTGCTGAGGTCAATGTTCAAGGCATGACTGTCACTGAGGTCAAGGGCTTCGGTCGCCAGAAAGGACACACTGAGATCTATCGCGGGTCAGAGTATACCGTAGACTTCCTCCCGAAGGTGAAGATCGAGATCGTGATCAATGATGAAGATGCCGCAAAGGTTGCGGAAGCGATCGTGAAAAGCTCTAACACCGGGAAAATCGGTGATGGTAAGGTCTTTATCTCCGCAGTGGAGCAGGCCATCCGTATCCGGACTGGCGAGACTGGCGCTGATGCCGTGAACGTGAGCTAGCACTCTGATCTAGGCCGAATGAGGTCAGATAGAGTCGCTCCCTAGACATTCCATATCCTCAATATCTAACCTACCATCAACTGATGGTGGGTTTTTTTTTGAAGCTCATTCATAGAACGATTGGTCACTATTCTGATAGTGCCGATAAATCAGGATAGAAAAAGAGCGGTAGGGTTACCCCCACCGCTCTTCACACCTACGATCCCAATCGCTATGGATTGTGTTATCTAACCTTAGGAGGCCTTTCTCGAAAGAAAAGCCTCCTTTGGCTTCTCTCTTTTTCGCAGATTTTTACGCATCTTATCAAGCGCAATGTTTTGTAATTGACGAATTCTTTCCCGAGTCACTCCAAATTCCTGCCCAACTTCTTCTAAAGTCATGGGGTCTTTCCCTTCTAAACCAAAGCGGGACTCGATGATTTTAGACTCTCTCTCATCAAGAACTTCCATAAGCTCGTCTAGCTGACCAAACATATTTTTTTCAGAAAGAGCATCGAAAGGGCTCACGGCGTGTTCATCGCCGATGACCTCGGAAAAACTAGAGCTATCCTCATCTCCAATAGGAGCATCTAACGAGGTAGGGCGCTGAGCAGCACGCTTCAAGAGAACGAGTTTCTTCAAAGGAATGCCGGTTTCTTCACTCAGCTCCTCAACGGTCGGCTCGCGGCCATAAGCCTCTGCGAGCATTCCTGAAATACGGCGAAGCTTTGCAATTTTATCAACCATATGAACCGGAAGACGAATCGTCTTACTTTGGTTTGCGAGGGCTCTCTTAATGGATTGCTTGATCCACCATGATCCATAAGTGGAGAGCTTCCCTCCTTTAGTGGGGTCAAACCGTTCCACCGCTTTCATGAGTCCAATATTGCCTTCTGAGACCAGGTCAGACAATGGGAGTCCGTAGTTCGAGTAATCTTGGGCAATCTTCACGACGAGTCGTAAATTCGCCTTGATCATGGCAGTTCTGGCGCGCTCATCTCCTTTCTGGATTTTTTTTGCCAGAACGACTTCTTCTTTCGGTGTGAGTAGTGGCGTCTCGCTGATTTCACGCATGTAAATCTGCATGCCATTATCGATATCGTAACGGGAACTGGAACTACTTGAACGGGGGGGAGCTGTATTCATAGTTGGGTTTTTGGGTTAATTTTTTGAAAACGTTTTGTGCATCTACCGTGATCACAATGTAAACTCTCTCATCAACAGGTCAGACGGAGGACACGTTCGAAAAATTCTTGGTTTCTGAAAAAAAAGTCACTTTTCTCTCATTTCCGCTTCAACACACAAAAAAAGGGAGTGGAGTCATACGACTCCACTCCCTTCTAAAAGGATTCGGAATGTTTCCCTTAGAAAGAGAAGGAAACTCTTCCTCCCGCAATCACTCCGTCTTGCACTGTTGAAACAAGGCGGCTGTCATCTCCATCAATAAAGGAAACATAAGGAGAGAAGGTCATCTCATCGCTAAGAGCGACATCTAATGAAAGTGTTGCCGAGAAATAGGCTGAGCCATCGCTTTGAGCATATCCACCGTCTCCCTCATCCGCAATATAACCGAACGTCAAACCGAAGTTACCTGAGACTCTCTCGCTAATCGAAAAAGAGTGCCCAGCAGACAGCTCTAGGAGAACTTGGTCTTCCAATGCGCCGTCAGTTCCGAAGAAAACGGTAAGGCTCGCATCATATCCTTCGAGAGGCTCTGCGGCAAAGCTGATGAAGACATCAGCATCGTCTTGGATAGGACCATCGTAAGTGTAAGCGGTGAAACCAACCGCGACGGTGCCGTAGGTGAAGTCTTTAGAAACTGCGGCATAGATGTCGAGCTCGTCGACATTACCATCAGAGCCATCAGGAGAGATGGACCAAACACCAGCAGACCAATCTAGACCGAAATCACTAGAACCAGCGAAGTTAAGGCCAAACTCGTAAGCATCATCACCAAGGTCAGTACCTCGGAAAATGTATTCGCTGTTATAACCGACGTGAAATTCGGATTCAATCTCAGCTTGTGCATTGCTAAGGAAGAGGCCGGAACCAATTGCAAGAATAGTAGAAGTCTTTTTCATGACGTTCGGAGTAAAGCAACTTGCGTGCCAAATAACAATGCTTAGTTTCATTAAACGTTGTGATAAGTTGGAATTCAAAAAATGTATGGCGTCGCCCTAATCACTTCACTTTAAGAGAATTAAGGAGTTCTCCTAACGCACTTCCCCATGCTTTTCATCTAGATTCGAAAGCGATTCATGCCCCGCATGACGCGGCCTCATGACTTACTAGGAAGGCACACACACGTCCCGATTCCCTCACAGAAATCGGACCGTGGAGGCGAAAGTTAGGAATCAAGATTGTAAGCAGTTTCCCCGTGTTCAGCGGAATCCAGTCCTTCGCTCTCTTGCTCTTCCGTGACGCGGAGGCCCACGGTCTTCTTAATGATCATGACGATGAT
>JALZWJ010000389.1 GCA_023300065.1 Akkermansiaceae bacterium | reverse complement strand
CACGCAAGTCCGCAACCGGCATCTCCGCTGCGATCTCTTCTTTTAACGTTTCCGTCTTCATCATTTTTTCGGTCTGAGGCTGAATCCTAACAAGGTTTTAAAAATCGAATGCATCGAAAATCAACATGAAATCATCGACTCATCCAATGTTCGCCAACTTACGATGCTGTAACGTAGAAGCTGCAATACCAAACCCTTCTTCCACCGCCAGCCCGCGCTGAGTGCACATCGCATTAATCATCGCGTAGTGATGCACGGTGTGACTGACTAAAAATTGTAGCTCCCGGGCGATCGTCGATTGGTGCCACTCTTGGTCCCCTCCGCCACAATCCATCTTCACTTCGACAGCTGCCGTAGAACTCGCAGAAGCAACGCCCGCAATCCCCTCACGGAGGCGCGCAATCTCCACCAAAGCACAAGCGGTAGAACACTCCAAATCAGGATCTCTGACCCGGTGATCATAATCAACCCGGTCGAAAGGCAGCCCCCTCAAAAAAGAAGAGTAATGATCAAAACAATGCCGCACGTGCTGCCCCAATGAGGCGCCAAAGACGTTCCCGTCTGGGGCGGCGTAAACTTGATCCTCTAAATCATTGAGTAAGCGCTCTGCTTGATCCAGAAGGTGAATATTTGCACTAATGAGATTCTCCATTCGTATTAATTTTGCAATAAGAGCCCCGAGGGGTCGAACTAATTCCCGAGATTGAAGACAGATTCTAATCGCCGGCGCAGCCACGGCCCAGCCTCCTCGCCCATCGCTTTTAACGTCTTCCCAGAAATCGGCTCCCCGGCCCGCCCGACCACCTCGCGGCCCCTCATTTTCACGAGCGATGTTGGGATCAGCGCCGTCCGGACAAATGCCGAAAGACGCGACAAAAAATTCACCGAAGGAGGAGGACTCCCAAAAAACCAAAGCGGGATCACCGTGGCATCCATCCGTTGCAGAAGCCGCACTACCTGCTCATTCCACTCCGGATCACGCATCCGCCCTCCCCGCCAAACCGAAATCCGCCCTGCCGGGAAGAGGCCCAAGGCACCCCCTTGCCGGACGTGCTTCAGCATCGCCCGGATACTCGCCGTATTCTCAGCAGCCTGATCTGGATCCAAAATCGAAACCGGAAAAACCAAAGGCCCCAACCCCGGGAGAAGCGCCGTCTCCCGATTCGCCAGAGTCATAAAATCAGGGCGCAGCGCGAGCATCTCAGACATCAACCCCAGCGCATCTGCCCCGCCATAAGCATGGTTAGAGACCACCACCACCGGCCCCGTCGCAGGGATCTTCTCCGCCAACCCCTCCAAGCGGACTCCTATCCCTAGCTTCTGCATCGCCACTTTGGGCACATTCTCCTCCCCCGCTGATTCCTCAAAAACACGACGAACCGTAGGGTATCCCAGCCCACCCTCCAGCACTCTTGCTAAGCTTTCATGCTCCGCCAAAAACGGGACATGCTTGCGCACATCAGCGAATTTCTCAGCGGGTTTCTTTGAACTCATCGATTTCAAGATAGTCTTTCTCGCAGTGTTTGCGGATGAGATCAAGCAAGTCCCCCGGGGCCGGTGGCTCGATCCCCTTGGCCCGCCACCCCGCGCCGATCTCTGCCGCCGTCTTAAAATGTTGGCAAAGATCCACCATTCCCCTCCACCACGGATATCCGGGCTGATAAATATGAGCCGGCTCCCCCATCACCCCATTAAGCTCCAGCACCACAATATTACGCCCAGCCTGCAAATCCTCCACCGAGGGAACCTTCACATCATAACGCCCAAAGTGGAACCCCGGGAAACGTTCGCCAAGTTCATCAAAAACGCCCCGCAACTCCTCTGTCACCAACGCGCGCTCATCCGTAAAGACCGCGCCTCGCGAATGCGTCCCAATCGGCGCTAGGGCAAACACCTCGCCCACCTTCAGCACCCTCTCTAACTCCTCCGCATACTTCGAAAAATAATACCCCGCCATCAACACCGCCCGGTCGTCATCCAGAATCAACCGCTCCAGTGACCGCGCCCCATCTCCCGTCACCGCTTGAGGGTGCTTTCCACACATCGAGGCGATGCTCCCTTTCTCCGCATCAGGAAAGCGGCTCCAATGAACACCAAACTCAATCCCGCCGATCAACTCCTGCACCAAAAAACCTTCCTCACAATTCCCGACCCAACGTCGCGCCGCTTCCTCGTCTTCGACAATTTCAACCCCTTGCCCCCGCTGGCCCAAGTCCGGCTTCAAAACAACCGGATAGCTCAAGCCCTCCTTCTTCAGAAACCCCTCCACCTCCTCAAAAGCCCCTGCCCCACCGGCTGAAATCCGTAAATACCTCGCCAACCGGACCCTCCCCTCAGCCCCTTGAAAAGAATCAAGAATATCCCCCTTCTCCTCCATCGCCATCCCGCTCGCTTCCATCGAGGGATTACAACTTGCCCACAAAGTCAGCCCACGCAGTCGGATCCCATTCCAGATCAAAGACCCGATCACCGGAGGGTAAACTGCCCACACTGGCCAAAACTCCCACCTCATTAGCCTCTGCCAGCGAGACCACAAAAGGCGCTTCCTTTTATAAATCATCGTAACGAAATCTCCCTCAAGGTTTGAATTGGCTCCCCCACAAGACCTGGCTGCTCCGCCAGATACTCCCACACCACCTCGTCCTTCACCGTCACCCGTGACCGGCTCCAAGTCTGGGCATCTGGCCGGTTCATCCGCACCGTATAAGCCGTCGCCGCCTCACCCGGAGCATCATGCAGGTCGCCCCTCCTTTTCCCTTCCTGAAAACAAGCCCTCCGCGCTTCTCTCACCTCCTCGAAGCGAAAAGAAGAAGACGTTAAAAAAAGAGGCACATCCCCCTCCAACAACTCCTCACCATCCCACTCCCACCGCCGCTCACCCAAAGGGGAAAAAGCCACTAAAGTGAATGCTTGGTAAGTGTCTAAATCCTCTAAGAAATCCGCAACCTCCTCCACCGACCGCGCCGCAGCAAGGCCCCAGACCAAACGCCCGCGACTCCTAGGAGCCGCAATCTCGCGCCCCTCCAACTCCCACTTATTCAGTAAACAAATCACCAGCCCATGATCATTGGCCAGCATCCACGTCCCATTCCCTTTCGGATCACGAGGACTCAAAAAACAGGCATCCCCCACCTCAAAAAGAGAAGGAGGATCTGCAACAGGGCGCGTCTTTAACTCGTCCCTATTAAAATAAATCTCCAGCCCAGAGGAGGGATCACGCCTCCAAGTGAGAGTGCACATAAATAGTCGTGCCCAGAGTTAGGGATTCTTTTTCTCGCCCTGATCTTTATCAGATTCTTTTTCACTTCCGACCGGAAGTGTTGTGCCTGTCGTTGCTCATCCCCCACCTGAGGACATTGATTTACTCGCTCAGGTTTGAATGCCCATCAGAGGTAACACCCATAACTGTAGGGCAACATACGCACCCATAATCCCAACTCCCACTAGTATTCCTTTCATAATGTCACCAAGAGCGCAGAAGCTCCTGTGCACGGATTATTCCTGACGAATCGCAAAAGCGCAACTGGAGGATTCCCCATCGAGCGCTTTTTATCCCACCTCACCACAGGGTCACAAAAACCTTTCCCCTCCCGCTTTTCTCCTGTTTCCTCACGGCCCGCGAGGAAACCACTCGCCCTTAGAACCATGGCCAACAAAGACCAGACCGACACCGCCCGCATGGAGAAGATCGTCTCCCTGTGCAAACGCAAAGGATTCATTTTTCAATCTGCCGAGATCTACGGCGGCTTAAATGGTTGCTGGGACTACGGCCCCCTCGGAACTGAAGTGAAGCGCAACCTCAAAGACCTCTGGTGGCGTAAAAACGTCCAGGAGCGTGACGATATCCTCGGCCTCGATGGATCCATCCTCACCCACCACGCCGTCCTCACCGCATCCGGTCACGTCGGCGGATTCTCCGATCCCATGGTAGACTGTAAGGTTTGTAAGAAGCGTTACCGCGCCGACCAACTTGACGACGTCCCTCCTTGCGAAAAGAAAGCCACCCTTCCTAAAGGCGAGGACAAGACCTGCGAGCTCACCGAGCCAAAGGAGTTCAACCTCATGTTCCAAACCCAGATGGGAGCTTCCGCGGACGCAAACGACCCGAACTCGGTCGCTTACCTCCGCCCGGAA
>JALZWJ010000388.1 GCA_023300065.1 Akkermansiaceae bacterium | reverse complement strand
CTGATCTGGTGGCTGAAGCCGATCTGGGACCGAGTGGCGCTTTTTCCGCTGAGCCGGAATCTTTTTGGAGAAGAGCCGAATACGAGGGCGACGATCAAGGTGCTGCCACAGCAGCTGAAGGAGAACTGGAAGCTGGTGCTGATGGGGGTGATTCTGGCGGGCTTAGGACCTTTTATTCATGGCGAGGATCCGAATCCCGGAGTGGTGACGATTTATTGGCTGACCGTGATCGGATTGTTATTTTACCGGAGTTCGATTTACCGCTCCTTTGTGCTGCCGGTGCGCTTTTTGGAGGGGTTAAAAGGTGAGCAGTATCGCTCGCGAGTGTCGCTGCTTTCGCGTCGGAGCTCGGGGGCGGCTTTTGTTCTCACAATTACGGGTCTGCTGATGGAGTGGGGCTTGTTTTATAGTCAGTTTTACTTCCTCGAGTTGATGGTGCCAGAGGGGACGCAGTATAGTTTCTGGGGGGTGATGGCTGATTTTTTCAAGGCGGGTTCGGATGCTCTTCCGCGGTGGCTCATGATGGTGATGGCGGTGGCTTACTGGGTCGCGATGACGCTGACTTCTTGGTTCTATGCGGGAGGGGGATTTGGACTTTATGTGAACAGCCGGACGTGGAGTGAGGGCTGGGATATCGAGCTGGCATTTAAGCGACTGGGGCAGCGAATGGGGATCGTGATTCTGGCGCTGGGATTCTTTTGGAGCACTCCCGAATTAAGTGCGCAAGATTCCCACGAGAGGGTTGAGGAGGTGCTCGCTGATGAGGGCTTCGAGGTGGCAACGCGGACCGACCGAGTGCGGAAGGTGATGAAGGATGATGATTTCGAGGTGCAGACGAAGGTGGAGCGCGAGAGGGAGGATCTTGAATTTTCGAGTGGGCCTTCAGGAGTGGTGGGGCTGGGGTCTCTCGGGACGGTGCTTTTCTGGATTGTGGCGGTGGCGGCAGTGGGTGGGATCATCTGGGTGATCGTTCATAATCTGCAGGCTTTTGGGGGAGGCAGTTCTGCGGTGCCGGAGAAGGAAAAGAAGAAGATCAAGACCTTGGCGGGAATGCAGATCGCGCCCGAGAGTCTGCCGGATGATGTGCTGACGGCAGCGCGGAAGTTCTGGGCGAAGGGGGAGAAAAAGATGGCGCTTGGACTACTCTATCGAGGCGCGATCAGCTCGCTGGTTTCGCGGGATCTGGTGGAGATCGAGGAGTCTGACACGGAGAGTGATTGCCTGAAGAGGCTGGGTGGAAAGCAGCTGAATGAACTGCCTTATTTCTCGGCACTGACGAGTGCTTGGATGAGCGTGGCTTATGCGAAGGTGACTCCCGATGAGGAAACGATGGAGCGCCTTTGGGCGGAGTGGCCTTTTCAAGAAAGGAGGAGCAGGTGAGGTGGTTTTTGTTGATGCTCTGTCTCTTTGTCTCGGGCTGCCAGGATAAGAGAGAATACACCGAGACGATTGTCGAGACGGGTTATAAAGGTCCGGCTCGGGTGAATCCTTATCTCGCGGCTGAGCGCTTTTTGAAAAAGGGGGGCTGGGACGCGAGGAGTTCGCGGGTCTGGGGTGACTATGGGACTGAGACCTCGACGATTATTATGCCGGGTTCCTTTCTCTCGACGAAGGGGATCGGGATGCGGGTGATGGAGTGGGTCGATGAGGGCGGGATGCTGGTGGTGACGCTGAATGGAGGCGAGGCTGAGATTAATGATTTCAGAAGAAGATCGTGGGATAATCTTGCTGAAGAGGGGGAGTTCCGAGGCTTAGAACACGTTTTAGAAGAGCTTGAGATCACGAGGGAGACGGGGAGCTTTGAGGTGATCGAACGAGGTGAGGATCAAAAGGGTGGTCATCTCAAGGAGTCTTGGAATGTGGCTGAGGTGTCGATTGTTGATGATGAGAAGGAGTATGATCTGGAACTCGAGTTCGAAGGCGATCTTGCCCTGAGTGCGCCGAGTGGAGTTGAGTGGGATTTGCCCGAGAGATCGCGGATGGTGACGATGCCCTATGGTGATGGCATGGTGATGGTTCTCTCTCACGCGCGCCTTTTGCGGAATCCCTATCTCGCACGGGCAGATCATGCGACTTTTCTGGAGCTGCTCGCGGACTGGCATTATGAAGGCCCAATTGTCTTCCTCTATGGATCGGGCACTTCGCTGAAGGACTTGCTGTGGCAGCATGCCTGGCAGGTTGTCGTGGCTGGATTGGTGCTTTTAGTAGTGTGGCTCTGGATGCGGATTGCGCGCTTTGGCCCGATCAAGACCGATGAAGATGTGCATCGAGCGCCTTATGGTGAGGGGCTGAAGGCATCGGCGAAGTTTCTGTGGCGGAAGAAGGCTCTAGGGCACTTGATTCGACCATTACGAGCTGAGCTTGAGTGTGAGAATACGAGTGATTCGGGGACGCTTTACGAAAAGATGGCCACGGAAGCAGAGATTCCGACCGAAGAGGTGATCGAAGCATTCACTTCAGAAAACTTTCAAGACCCAGGCACTGTCACGCGGATGGTGCAGAAACTTCAACTCCTCAGGAAACGATGATAGAACACGAAGAAACCCCACTCACTGAAATACCCGATCTTACTGCTGTCACCGGCTTGGCAAATAGCCTCCGCGAGCAGGTCTCGCGGGTCGTCTTTGGACAAGATGAAACTGTGGCTCAGGTCGTGGCGTCGCTCCTCGCAGGAGGGCATGTCTTGCTTGAGGGAAAGCCGGGGCTTGGGAAGACGCACATGGTGCTGGCGCTCGCGAGCACCTTCGGGGGCGACTTTGGCCGGATTCAGTTTACTCCCGATATGATGCCATCGGACATTACGGGATTCACGCTCTTCGATATGAAGAGTCAGACTTTCCAGACGCGGCGCGGGCCGGTTTTTACGAATCTTTTACTCGCCGATGAGATCAACCGAGCCCCCGCAAAAACGCAGGCCGCTTTGCTGGAAGTGATGCAGGAACAGCAAGTCACGATCGATGGCGAATCCCACCCTGTGACCGCACCGTTCATGTGTTTCGCGACTCAAAATCCGATCGAACAGGAGGGGACCTATCCACTGCCTGAGGCGCAGCTTGATCGCTTTCTTATGAAGGTTCTCATCGATTACCCCACGATGGAGGACGAACTCCAAGTGGTCTCTAATGTTACCTCGGTGGCCGGTGGACAGGGGCTGAACCCACGCAAGGTCGAGCAGGTCTGTGACTCCGAGGTTATCATCGAAGCTCAACGTCTCACCGCGACCGTAAAGGTGGTTCCTGAGGTGATCGATTACGCCCTCCGCTTGACTCGTCATACTCGTGAGGCCCCCGGGATGAGTCTCGGCGCGGGCACTCGTGGCGCGATCAGTCTTGTCCAAGTGGCTAAGGCCTACGCCGTGATGGGCGGGCGGGATTACGTCATACCAGATGACATTAAAAAGGCCTCTTTGCCCGTCTTCCGTCATCGGGTCCAAGTCGCGCCAGAGGTCGCGATTAGTGGGCAGAATGTCGATGACCTCCTCGCTTCCTCGCTTGAAGCAGTCGTCGCTCCTCGCATTTAGAATTCCCCCCGTATGCCGCTTCGCCCCACACGTGCTCTTATCGCGCTGCTTATCCTCTGGGCCCTCTTGGGTTTGGCGGGGTCGCTTTGGGGTCCGGCCGCTCAGTGGTGGTCGTGGATGGGGGCGGGCATTGCTGCCGTGGCGACGTTCGACGCCCTAATTGCTTTTTTCCTAAAGCCCCCGCACGTCGAGCGGACTCTCCCTAGCCGCATGGCTGTAGGGATTGAATCCGAGGTCGCGCTGCGTTTGGTAAACCAATCCGGCCGCCACCTTCACCTCGCTGCATACGATGGCGTTCCTGCGCGCAGCGAGTGCACGATCTTCCCTTGGCGCGGCTGGGTCCGGGCGAGGGGATACTTAGATCTCAATTATCCCATCATCCTCCGCGAACGTGGTGAGATTACTTTTCGGCAAACCCATCTCCTGCTCACGTCATTACTCGGGTTATGGTCTCGCCGGCACTTGATCGGAGAGGTCTCCTCAGTGAAGGTCTACCCAAATTACCAGCCGGTCCTCAGTTACGCTCTGATGGCAATGGCGCACCGGCAAGAGCATACAGGGATCGTCCGCAAAAATCGCGCTGGCTTGAGCCGAGATTTCCACCAACTCCGCGATTACCAAATGGGGGACTCGCTGACCCAAATCGATTGGAAAGCGAGTTCAAAGCGCCAGTCGCTCATCAGTCGCGACTTCCAAGAACAGCTTGATCAATCCGTCATCCTCATGCTCGATTGTGGCCGCCGGATGCGGAGCATCGATGGCGAGCTGAGCCAATTTGATCACTGTTTGAATTCAATGCTCCTGCTTTCCTACATCGCGCTCCGGCAGGGA
>JALZWJ010000387.1 GCA_023300065.1 Akkermansiaceae bacterium | reverse complement strand
TTTCCCACCATTCGCCGGTTTGGTGATGGTAGATGAGGAGTTCAGGGTAGATGCCGAAGGTGTAGGAGCCGTCGTAGTCGATCCAGCCGCAGGCTCCGCCGGTGGGGAAGCCGTAGTCGCGGGTGTGTGAATTTTCGTGCTGAGAAAGTGACTGAGTGAGGGAGGTGGGATCTGAGATGTGTCCGCGGAGGATCTCGGTGGGTCTTGCGCCGATGATGGAGATGGGCGGGGCGTGGTGGGTGGGGAGATTGCCGACGGTATCGAAGAAGACGAGGCCGGGGAGGTGGGAGAGTTGGCGCACGACTTCATGGGGCTCTGCGGTGAGGGCGGCGGGCCGGGGAAGGATGGGGGGGGAGGTTTTCACGATGAGGCGGCCCGTTGACATGAGGTGAGCGGGTGTCTAGAGTCGCGTTCCTGATGAAGAATTCACCGCGTCCTCGCAAGCCCAATTTGGGGATCTTCCATGTGTCGTGTTGGGTTTTAGGTTTGGTGGCCTTTGTGCAGGTGATGGCGGTGGGGGTTGCTGTGGCCTTCCGGAATCAGAGGATGGGGGAGCCTGAGGAGCGGGTGGTGAAGGAGTATGTGGTGGTTCCTCCGGGGAACCGGGGGCCGGTGACGGTGGCTCCGCCAAGGAGGGCGAAGCCTGCTCCGGTGATGATGTCAGATGATGAGGATTTGGTTCCTGATTTGGCGTCGGTGCTAGAGATCGGGGAGGATGATGTTTTGGACTCGCCGCCTGTGGTGCTGGATCCGGTGGTGGAGGAGCTTTTAAAGGGGGCGAGTGATGCGCGGATTCAGGGCGATCTGCATTTGGCGTATACGAAGCTGAATGAGGCGCAGTTGAAGGAGCCGGAGAATCCTAATGTGTTGTATGGCTTGGGGGCGAATTATGAGGCTTTTGGGGTTTTTGATAAGGCGACGGCGTTTTATCTGAAGGTTTACCAGGCGGGACCTCTGAAGTCTGGATCTCTTTATGAGAAGGCGGGGATTAAGTTGGCCCAGGGTTTAGTGCCGGAGGTGAAGGATCTGGCGATGTTGGGGTGGGGGCGGATGACGGTTCCTCTGAATGTTGATGGGGGGGAAAGGCGGACGCTGATTTTGCCGGTGGCGGTGTCTCCGAGTAAGGAGTTCGACCCGATGTTGTTTAAGCCACGGGTGCGGTTTTATGAGGAGGTGGATGGAAAGGTGGGGCAGGCGGTGATCCAGTATGGTGATTCTGGGAGTGAGTGGGTGACGGGAGTGGCGGATTGGAAGGATGGTGAGGAGATGGCGGAGGTGTGGTATTTTGTTCCTGATCAGGATCCGGCGACTGGGTTACTTTTTGGGGACCGGGTGTTTTATGGTTTTGTGGCGGAGCTTTATTATGACGGGCGCTTGGTGGATATTAAGGCTCAGCCGCGGACTCTTTTACGTGAGGGGGGCGGGGAGACTACGATTGAGGGATTGCAGCGAGAGTTTGATGAATTGGATGGGCTGGAACTTAAGGATCTGCTTCCTGCCGGAAAATCGATCTTACCTGGGAATGGTGAGTCGAGACCAACGTTGCGGGATGGGGATAAGTAAGCCATTGTCCCAATGACCGACCGTGAAATGATGGCAGGAGAAATGCGCGAAGAAGGAGATACTGTGGGGGACTATCGGCTTGTGCGAGCGGCCGGTGAGGGGGAGTTGACGCAGACTTGGGAGGCTGAGCAGCTTTCGATGCAGCGTTCTGTGATGCTTGAGATGTTACGGCCTCTTGAGGTTGAGGATGAGGGGGTGAGGGCTTCGTTTTTGGCGGATGTGAAGGCGAAGGCGCTGGTGAGCCATTCTGGAGTGGGGGCGGTCTATGAGGCGGTGGCAAATGAGGAGGCTGTTTTGTTTGCGCGGGAGAGATTGGATGGGGAGAGCTTGGAGACGCTTCAGCAAGATGGTGAAAAGTTTTCCCCCCTTGAGGTGGTGAAGCTTCTGGGGCAAATCTCGGACACGATGCACCATCTTGAAGGTGAGGGGATTGCGACGATGGGGTATGGGTTGCGTGATTTCATCGTGGGGTCGGGCCAGCAGGTGCGCTTGATGAATTTGGCGGTGAATGGTGTGCGAGATGAGCGGGTGGATACTGAGGCGAAACAGCTGCTTGGAGCGGCCTTTCATGAAATGATTCAGGCCGGTCAGCCGGGGGCGACTCGGGTGGGGTCGCTTTGTGGGTTTATGGCGGATCGTGAACGGGCGATGCCGTTGACTTGGCGGCAGATTGCGGATCTTTCTGAACAAGTCCGCGCGCAATTGCAGGGGAGTGGGCCGATCGAGCCGGCGATTGTCGCTGAAGCTCCGTATGTCGTGCGTAAATCGATGAAGATCCCGGCTGCTTTTTGGGCTCTTTTGGGGGGAGTTACCTTGATTGTGGGGTTGGTTATTCTACTTGTTTTTACGGGTGGTGATAAGAAGGCGGAGGTGGTTGAGCGGGTGGAGGTTGTAACGCCTTATCTTGAGATTCCTGCAGGGGAATACTCAGTTGGGAGGGCAAAAGTCGTAGAGATCCGGGAGTCTTACGCGATGAGTCGGACGGAGGTCACTTTGGCTGAGTATCATACTTTTTTGGAGTTCCCGAATCCCAGAAAATTTCAGCACCCGGAGCAGCCTTTTTCGAAAAAAGACCACCTTCCGAATGACTGGAAACCAATGTGGGCCGCTGCCGTGAAGGGGCAACTTTGGCAAGGTCGCGTCATGTCGACGGATTGCCCTGTTGTGGGTATCGATTGGTGGGATGCCTATGCTTATGCGCGCTGGAGCCAATCCCGCCTCCCGACACTCGCGGAGTGGGTGGTGGCTGCGCATTACCAAGATCCGCCGTCTCTTACGAAAGGTTGGGGGCCGGTGGGGGATACTGGTTTGGATGCCGGATCAGGCGGGGATGAGACTGGTGCGGGTTTGGTTGGGATGGCTGGAGGAGTCCGGGAGTGGACGCTCGACCCAGAAGTCGACCCCGATGACCAGCTCAGTCCTATGAAGCCGACTGCGGTTGGCGCCTCTTTTTTGAAAAAGTCTAAGGGGATTCGGTCTCGTGTTTGGTTTGAGGATCGCAGTGCGCGCCGTTCCGATCTGGGTTTTCGGGTTGTTAAGGCGAGGTGA